>JAQBHK010000208.1:0-7891 GCA_032127815.1 Desulfobacterales bacterium | reverse complement strand
GCCGCATGCCAGTGATCCAACTTCTCCGACACCGTCGGCGTCTTCAATTACCCCCACGTTTTTTGGATTCAGGAAATGCTCTTTGACTTTGTCGGTATATTCCCACATGGTATCCTCCTAATACTTTAAAATTCCAGTATTAAATTTTAAGAGAGTATTTAGTGTCTAGTGTTTGGTGATCTAATAAGCCGGTATAAGCATAACTTCAAGTAACACAAAAAATATTAAACACCTTATGAATTAGACTTTTTAGAATTCATCAACACTAATAAGCATTCAATTACAAAAAGAAAGATCAGTACATTATTTCACGCAAAGGGGCAAAGCCCGCAAAGGAAAACAAAGATAAATTTTTAAGAATCTTGGCGTCTTTGCGCCTTTGCGAGAGAATCGTTTTTAATTTCGGTTTATCCGGGTTAGCCGGGTACCAGCCCTATCTTTAAACGATTTTCCGATACTTCGTAGATGTTAATACCTATAGATTCAAATGTTTTTAAAATCAGGGCGTCGGCAAGTTCTTTAGCACTCCCTTGGAAAGAAACCGTAATGATCGCTTGATCGGATTTTATTTCCTTAATCTGCATTTCCTCCACACCGGGCATATTTTTTAACATACTGCGGAACTTGATAAAGTTCGCTAAATTGCCGGTGCCTTCAAGCACAATCTCCACCATTTGCGGTAATTGATCTTCTTGCTGCCATGCAGCGGAAATCTGTGATGCGAGTTCCTTGCCGGCAAGGGTTCCGGCAATTGTAAGGGCTTCCCGGCTTCCGGCAATTTCATCGCTGTTGGCCGTGACGGCGCTCTGCATGGTGGATGCTATCTGGGCGCCTGTATCTGTTCGAATTGCTCGGACGGTTACGGAGCCTTTGAACGATCTGATATTCGTTCCCATTGTGTTCGGTACTATAAGAGCAGTAGATTTTCCGAAAATTACCACTTCAGCCTGTAAGAGATTGCCAAAGGCAGCGACTTCCTGGTTGTTAAGATCCGGTTTGTCGAAGGTAGTATAAAGTTCGTCATTTAGCATAACATTGTCGTGATTAATGATTGAAAAACCTTTCGAGGATAAGGTTTCAGCCGTAGAAACTTCGGCAATAGCTTCGAAAAAGGCCGAATTTTTGCCCCACCAATAATTTGCCCGGTTGTTCTCAAAATGCTGTTCCGCCACCAGGAACAGAGTCTTTGGCAGAACTTTTTTAGCGACCATAATGCCTGCTTCTAACAGCTTTTCCTCTAAAGCCTTTATTGAAACCGCGGCCTGCACCATTACCCTGTATTGTTTTTCAGCAGGAGATTCGGCCAGAACTTTGTAGCCCTGTATAAACTCCCCGGTCTTACTGTAAATAATTTCGTTAATAGCTTTAAAATGCCGAATAATAGATTCAATCGGCAGGATCTCTGCGGTCACCATATCTACCGCTAAAATCAGACTGCCAGAGACTGCCGCTTCCCTGGCACTGGCGGAGTCATCTTTATAAATAGTACCTGTTCCTATCACTACCACTGTTTTTATAAGGCTTTGCTCCTCAACCTGGGCGTCCGACAATGGTACCACAATTGTTAATAAAACAAGGGCGCACAGCAATATTCTGGCAACGTTATAGGCTGAATGCATCCTGATCTTTCCTCCACACATATTAAAGGTTGTCAGGGGTCGGGGGGCAGGCAACAAATTCCATCTGAAGTTTATAACGCCGGTCTAAATGAGATGTAACTCATAAAGTAAATCTCATTTTCTGCCCCCTGATCCCCGGCCCCTCCCTAATTGTGTTTTGATTCAATTAGGACTAAGCTTGATGATCTCATAAAAAGTCACGAATTCAACTTCGGCGGACCAATGAATAGTCTGCAATCATCATGAGGATTTTTTTGGGTTTCGAGTTTTCAAAAACCGCAAGCGTATTTTTAGCTTTTTTAATATGATCTTCGGCCAATTTTCGAGTATAAGTGATTCCACCGTATTTATGCAGCAACTCTATCAGTGTTTTAAAATCATTAACAGCAAAATCTTTATCTTTAATAATTTTTTCCATCACCAGCAGGTCTTTGGCATCGGCTGCCCGGAGGGCATAAATAACCGGTAGGGTCAGTTTTCCTTCTTTTAGATCTGCTCCGACGGCTTTTCCAAGAACATGGGTGTCCAGGGTGTAGTCGAGCAGGTCATCAATCATTTGGAAAGCAAGCCCTATATTGAAACCGTATTCCGCCAAAGCGGCCTCTTTTTCTTTAGGTGCTTCTGCGATCAGGGCACTTGTTCGGCATGCTCCCTGAAAAAGAACGGCAGTTTTGCGCCTGATAATTTCCATGTATTCTGCTTCCCAAAGGTCCAATTTGCCTTTTCTAGATAGCTGATGGATTTCACCCTGGGACATGTTCTCTGTAATTTGGGCTATAATTTCGATGACAGCCGGTTGTTGGGTTTTAGCGGCAATCGACAGGGCTCTCGCCAACAAAAAATCACCTACAAGAACTGCGCTGGGGTTGTCCCACACCAAATGGGCGGCCGGTTTACCCCTGCGCATGGTTGCTTCGTCCACAAGGTCATCATGCAGAAGGGTAGCGGCATGCAGATATTCAAAAATGGTTGAAAATGTTTTGACATAGTCACCGTCCCGTCCGCAGATTTGGGCCGAAAGTACCGCTATAAGGGGTCTTAAGCGCTTGCCGCCACTGAATAAAATATGGCCGGCGATTTTAGAAACCAGGTCTAGTTGAGGACTCAAGTTTTGCTTAAGAGCAATTTCAATTGCCGCAAGATCATCTTTTACCATTTCAAGGATTTTTTGTTTCAGGTCTTGCATACGGTCTCTCCAATAAGATCATATTCGGAAACGTCCGTAACCCTCACACCGGCAAAGGCTCCCAGCGGCAGCTTTTCGGAATGAATATAGGTAATACCGTCTACTTCCGGAGTTTGAAAAAATGTACGGCCGGTGAAAAGGTTGTTTTGGGCTTGCGTTTCCACCAGCACATCATAAGTCTTTCCGATATGTTTCAGGTTGTTTTCAAAAGAAATTTTTGATTGGCGTAACATCAGCCGGTCGAAGCGATCCTGTGCCGTTTTTTTCGGAATATGACCGGAAAGCTTGTGAGACGGGAGGTCTTCGGAATCGGAGTAGACAAAAACACCCAAATGATCAAAACCGATTTCATCGATAAAATTCACAAGGGCTTTGTAATCTTTGTCTGTTTCTCCGGGAAAGCCGACCATTACGGTCGTTCGCAGTACTGCCTGGGGCACAAGCGATCTTATTTTATCAAAAAGTCTGAAAAGATGATCGGAAGTATAGTTTCGCCCCATTTTTTTTAAAAGTCTGTTGCTGGCATGCTGAATGGGAATGTCAAAATAGGAACATATATTCCGGTAGGCTGCAACTGTCTGAATGACATCAGGGTCGAGACTTTGCGGGTGTGCATAGAGTAATCTTACCCAGACGTCATTAGATATATCTGCAATGTTTTTTAGCACGTGGTCAAGAGAAAAGGGCGGGTCCAAATCGTTTCCATAAGCGGTGGTATCCTGAGCAACCAGTATCAGCTCTTTGATGTTGTTTGCAATCAGAAAGCGCGCTTCGGCAACAATATTTTCAAGGGGCCGGCTTTTTTGTTTCCCGCGCAGCTTTGGAATGATACAATAGGTGCAATGCCGACTGCAGCCTTCGGCAATTTTAAGATATGCCATATGAGGAGAACTTAACAGCCTGGGCGCTATCTGCTCTTGAAGGTCTTGAAAGTACGGGTCCGGCAGGTGGCACCCCGACGGTTCGGCCGGGCCTTTAACGGCCTTTTCGATTTCGTGAAAGGCACCTGTCCCCAAAAAAAAGTCAACTTCCGGCAATGAATCAACGATCTCTTCCCTGAAACGCTCAGGAAGACACCCGGCAACAATCAGGCGCCGGCAGACTCCGGTTTTTTTGAACTTTGCCATTTCAAGGATTGTATCAATGGATTCATTTGTAGCTGATTCGATAAAACTGCAGGTATTTACAATGATAGTATCGGCCTCGCGCGGGTCTGTTGTGTGGGGCCATCCGGCTTGCACCAAGCGGCCCAGCATCATTTCACTGTCAACAAGGTTTTTGGCACAGCCCAGACTGACAAGATGAATTTTCATGTTTTTAATTTTCTTAGTGATCAAATTTGTGCATTTTGTGGCAAAATATTTTATAGCACCTTGTAATGCCTTTATCGAGAAGATGCTTGATGCTAGTTTCTGGATACTGGATTTTACTAGGATGTTATCCTTATTTTATCCAGCATCAAGCATCCAGTGTCCAGTATCAGCTTGTTAAATGGCACAGGTGGTTAAAGTTTTAATATATCCTGTTTGGTTCCGGCTTGTCCAGGTTAGGTATTAGAACAAAAAAAAATACAGTACCGGTCTATTAAAGTCAATAAATATCAGTTTGGTGGTTGACTTCCAATAAAGGTTATGTCCATTATTTTCACGGTTTAAAAACAAGCCTTTATCCCGCCACACAATTATTCGTGGATATCTATGGAAGTTAAGAAGATAGGCGTATATCTGCTGGAAAACAGAACCTGCGACAGGCAGTTGCTCGACGAGGCTCTTTTGCGCCAGCTCGCTCTCGAGCAGGAAGGGATATACAAACCTATCGGCCAGGTCATCACCGAGATCGGCGGATTAAAACCCGAGACCCTCGACTTGATCCTGCGACGCCAGGGGGAGGACTTGCTGCGTGAGGTGGAGCTTTTCAAATCCTTCTCCCCGGAATTGATCTCAAAGATTGCCGGTGTAGCCGAATGCATAGCTTTTCCCAAAGGCCAGATCATCATACATGAAGGCGATCAGGGGGATTCCTTTTTCCAGATCATTTCAGGTTTGACGCGTGTTTTCCGGATTTCGGAGGATGGAGTTGAAGTCACCCTGGCAACCATGGGACCGGGTGAAAGTTTTGGTGAAATGGCACTATTGACGGGGGAACCTCGCAGTGCCTCCGTCGAAACGCTGAAGGCGTGTGGAATTTTGGTAATCTCAAAGCAGTCTTTTGATCGGCTCGCCGCTGAAAATCCGCAATTTCCCCTGGCCCTGTCCAAAATTCTTTCCAGCCGGTTGGCCAGAGGGGGCTTTAACCTGGTTTCGGCAACATCCACCGAGCAAGCCTACCAGCGGTTTGTCTCGGAACAAAGCGCAGGAACCGAGTCGCGTTTGATCGGCAGAAGCAGGGCTGTCAAAAGGCTGCAGTCTGATATCCAAAAGGCGGCTCGCAACGGCAACCCGGTTCTGATTTTAGGTGAATCAGGAACAGAAAAGCGTGATGTGGCCGGGCTGATCCATCTGGGCAGCGACAGAGAAAAGGCTCCTTTTTTGGCTGTTGATGTAAAGACCGTCAACATGGGCAGATCCGCCGGCCGGCCCAGAGAACGCGATTTGGTTCGGCTTGAACTTGCCCAAAACAGTACACTTTTCGGCCATGCCAAAGACGCTCTTTCCTTTGCACCCGAAAGACGTCTGGGGCTGTTGCAGGTAGGAGACGGCGGCACGGTGGTGATCGAAAATATTGAGCATTTGGCCGGCAGTGTTCAGGCTAAATTAGTCGATTTTATTCGACAAGGCCATTTTAAGCCCCTTGGAAGCCAGGCCGATCTACATTCTTCGGTTCGTGTCGTAGCAACAAGTTCCGTTGACCTTGAGCAGTTGGTTAAAGACGGCAAATTCAGCCAAAACTTGTTCGAGCTGGTGGCGGGCAGCCAAATTGTGACGGTCCCGCCCCTTAGAAAGCGTAAAAAAGACCTGCGCCAGTTGGTGGAACATCTGTTGGAACAATACAGCGAACAGGCCGGAAAAACGGTTACAGGTGTCGAAATTGATGCCTATAAAAGCATCATGTCCTATGACTGGCCGGGCAATACCGATGAACTTAAGGTGGTAATTCGGCGGGCCGTCAGTTTAGTGCGTGGCAGCCGGCTCACTCCGGAAGATATTCTCATCGGCACGGCTCCTCAAGTGGCCGGCCGGTTGAGCTTTAATATTTTGAGGCTCGATCGGGTGCGGCAGTTGTTCCAGAGCAGCGCCTTTCCCGACTCAGCCCAAATGGTTGCGGCGTTCTTTTTTATGCTGATTATCTTTTTAGGATTTTTCGGCAGCCAGACGTCCGGTTTTAACGCATCTCTTGAATTAACCTGGGGTCTGTGGGAGCCCCTGATCGTTTTGAGTTGTATCCTGGCCGCCGCCGTATGGTGTGCCGTCTGCCCCATAGGCGCCTTAAGCTCCTTTATAAGCCGCAAATATGGTCTCAGCCGCAACATCCCCTCTTTTATCCGCAATTATGGAGTCTATCTGAGTGCTGTTGGCCTGGGGCTTATTTTCCTTTCCGAAGCGGTTTTTAATATGCCCTTTTCTCCCCGGGCCACGGCAGGTTTGGTTCTGTCAATTAGCCTGCCGGCAGTGATACTGGCGCTGATTTACCGGCGCCGGGTGTGGTGCCGCTTCTTGTGCCCCCTTGGCAAATTGGTCGGTTTTTTATCCAGATGCTCTTTTGTAGAGTTGCGCGCCAACCACAACATCTGCAACAATGACTGCACGGAAAACAGCTGTTATGTCGGCCATCAAGGCCGGGAAGGCTGTCCGGTATTCGAGGCGCCCTTTGCAATCAATAGCAACCAGAACTGCATCATGTGCGGAAACTGCATAAAGAACTGCCCTAACCAGTCACCGGTTCTCAACCTGAGGGTGCCCGGCCACGAGCTGTGGAATTTTCACAAGCCGGATCTGACAATGGCCCTGTTAGGGCCGCTTATTATCGGCACTCAGCTCTTCCGGGGGCTGGAGAAAGGCGGTTATTTTCATTATGGGGCGGCGGTACTGAATCATAGGTGGTTCTTTTATACTGTATTTATGGCAATATCGGTATTGCTGGCATTTGTCTTTGTGAAAACGGCGGGCAGGATGGTATTTGATGCGGTCAACACAACGCCCCCCGAAAAATCGGGTCTTATGGGCTACGCTTTCGTGCCCCTGGTGGTTGCTTTTGAGTTTGGTTTCCAATTTGAACGCTTGATAAGCCTGGGAGGGCAGCTGCTTCCCACTTTAGGGCGGCAGTTTGGTCTTAACTGGGATTTCCTTGGAGCGAACATCGGCCCATGGCTGGTTAAAGCTTGTCAGGTTCTGTTTGTTCTGATGGGCGTTTTGGCTGCCAGAGCCGTTCTAAAAAGGCTGTTGCGTTCGCGCCTGCAGACTGCCATGCAGCATCTTGCATGGCAACAGCATTGGCCCATATGGCTGCTTGGCGCCGTGTATATCGGGCTCTTTTGGACAGGCTAGCCGCGATTTAATTCCATATGTCGGGGAGTTTTCATTGTTAAGCCGCTGCATGGATAATCATATTTTTTTGATTTATAGCGGTTCTAAAAAATACGTTTCGTTTCCGCCGCCGGATAATTTCGTTTAAATCGGCAAGAACTCACAGATAAAAACTCGTAAAAGCGAACATTGATATGGCCTTAAGTGTCAGTGGACGAAGATGATTTGACAACACTCAAAATTTAGGTTTACTTGGCTTAACAATCCTAATCGATGATATCTGCAACTCAGGCGATTCGACATACTGGCAAGCTATATTGATCACGGCCTCAGCCGAATCCAATCAAGGAGCAGAAGAAAGGGTTTTTGCGTCTACCTGATTTTTATAAGTTAAAAAGTTAACAGCCCCGATTCCCTTACTTCGGGACTCCACATACAGCAGGAACCTGTCAATACAATCTCCTGAATCCAGGTCTGGGACAGCACAATCTGAAAACGACAACATGAATTCCTGGAACAGTCTTTCGAGATCATAACTTGCTGATATTACAAGACCACAAATGGCGCTTTTGGATTATTTTGGATAGAAATGAAAAATGCATTGACAAATATAAACACTTTGT
>JAQBHK010000207.1:0-20730 GCA_032127815.1 Desulfobacterales bacterium | reverse complement strand
GATGATGAAAAACGATATTATTGCCTTGGCAAAGTTACGGGTGGAGTTATGACCGTAAGGTTTACCTATCGAAAAAACAAAATCAGGATTATTGGCGCCGGATATTGGCGGAAAGGAAAAAAGATATATGAACGGGAAAATAAAATACACGGATGAGCCTATCGGAAAGGTGAAGGTCATTTCAGACTTCCTTCCTTCACCTGAAGAACTGGCCTTGAAGGATGAAACAGTTAAAGTAACTATCGCCCTTAGCAAGGCCAGCGTAGAATTCTTTAAAAATGAGGGGAAAAAATATAATACTCCTTACCAGAAAATGATTCGCAGACTATTGGATGAATATGCGGCCCATCAATCCTAAGCTGTCCATAACCATGGCATGAGCGCTGACTGGGTTTTCGCTGGCGCTCAATCCCAGCAGGTTATGCCTGCGTTGGCCAAAAATCATTGTATTGAGCATTGACAAAATACGCCAATGGCGTATAACATGAAACATCAATTTTTACAAAAGAAATAGAGCGGTTAACAACAGATGACAACTACCGGATGCTCCAAACTGTTTTGATGCTTCGTCCGGACGCCGGAAATTTGATCCGAGGAAGTGGCGGTTTACGAAAAATCCGCTGGAATCTTCCCGGGAAAGGCAAAAGAGGAGCATTGCGCGTCATTTACTATTGGAACCCTCCAGACAGTATTTTTATGCTTTTTCCATATAGAAAGAACGAGCAAGAGGATTTGACACCGAAACAGCTAAAGGTGCTTAGGGAAACATTAAAGGAGTTTTTATCATGAAAAATGACCATTTTGAAAAACTGGTTGCCAGCATTAAGGAAGCCGGAGAGATCAAGGCTGGGCGTAAAATCCCAAGCCGTGTATACGAAATCAAACCACCTGAAATCAAGACTGTCCGAGAGAAACTCAATGTCTCACAAAATGAATTCGCACTTATGATTGGAGTCAGTGTCCGTACTTTACAGAATTGGGAGCAAGGAAGAAGAAAACCGGAAGGCCCTGCGAAAGCATTATTACGAATCGCATCAAGGAATCCCTCTGCTGTTCTTGATGCTTTACATGCTGAATAGATGGCCAACCATGCAGTTGAGTGCCCCATATAAAAGTGGAGAGCTTGAGGCGATTGATTGGGATGAGATTAAAACGAGGTATAAACGTTGAAGTTTCGAGTTGTCTTCCCTGCAAATTTTAATTGGAAGAAGCCATTAAGTATTATGATCATCAGTTGCGATACGCTACGAAATCAATACCGAAGGATGTCATTAGAATCGTTGGCCTGACTTATGAAGGGATTGAGACTTATTGTTACCATTGCGCGTAAGCGAGGGTCCAATTGTCGCGCTTTTAGACAATATCGGTGTCATACAACCACTTAACGAGGTCTGTGGTTGATTTTTCTAAATAACTTCGATAGAATGCCCACTATGTAGTAAATGAAACCATTGATTTTGCACCTCTTAATGTTTCCACCTCCGATTCTGTATAGTACTGCCTAAAACAACTTGACTAAATCAAGGAAGCTATTATGAGTAAAAAGGCTTCTCATATATTAGTTGTTGAAGACGAAACTTCCCACGCCAAACTTATCAGGCGGTCTTTTGAGTCTTGTTTCGACAGCATGCACTTAAGCATGGCATTCAATCTTAAAGAAGCCCGCGCATTTTTATCAAAAGAAACCCCTGACCTGGTCATTACCGATTTTCTTCTGCCGGACGGCAAGGGGCTTGAACTCCTTTATGACTATGAAAAAGAAGCGCCCTTTCCCCTAATAGTACTGACTGCTCACGGCGACGAAAGTGTTGCGGTTGAAGCCATGAAGTCCGGGGCTTTGGATTATATAGTCAAATCGGAGGCCGCCTTTGCCGACATGCCCCACATTGTAGAACGCGCCCTGAGGGAGTGGAGACTTATCACAGAGCACCGGCAGGCGGAGAAGTCGCTTCAGGCGAGTGAAGAGCGCTTTAGACTGCTCTATGAAAAAGCCCCTTTGGGTTACCAATCCCTTGATAAGAATGGCCGTATTATCGAGGTAAATCAAGCCTGGCTCACAACGCTTGGATATTCCCGCAAAGAAGTTATCGGCAAATCTTTTGGTGATTTTTTACATCCGGACTGGGCTGATCATTTTAAAGAGAATTTCCCACGATTTAAAGATCTTGGAGAGGTTGTCGGCGTTGAATTCAATATGGTAAAAAAGGACGGCACGTTCATTCTTTTATCATTCAACGGAAAAGTATCTCATGACGAAAAAGGTCAATTCAAACAGACCCATTGTATCCTTAACAATATCACTGATAAAAAAGGTGCCGAGGAAGCTCTGAAAAAGAGTGAGGAGCGCTATCGGGATCTGTATGAGAACGCCCCCAACCTCTATTTTTCAATCAGCGCCGATGACGGCTCAATTGCAAGGTGTAATGCCAAGGCTGTTCAATTGCTGGGTTACGACAAGGATGCCCTGATCGGAATGCAATTTTATGATCTATTAGCCGACGGGTCTTATGATTTTTCCAGAAAGCAAGCCGTCTGGAAACTTTTTGAGGCCGGGGAAACTATACACGACGAAGAACTGCAGGTAAAACACTCAGACGGGCATCCCATCTGGGTAAGCTTAACCCTTGAACCGATGAAAGACCCTGACGGCAATATCATTGAAATACGCTCTACGGCGATCAACATTTCTGAAAGAAAGAATCTTGAGTCTCAATTTACTGAGGCCCAAAAAATGGAGTCCATCGGAACCCTTGCCGGCGGTATCGCCCATGACTTCAACAACATCCTTTTTTCCATTATCGGCAATACCGAACTGGTTATACATCATGAACTGCCGGAGCAGCATCCAGCCCTTAAACCCTTAGAGCAAATCCTTCAAGCCAGTCACCGGGCCGCAGACCTGGTCCGACAGATTCTCACCTTTAGCCGCAAGAAAGAACACAAACTGACACCGGCTCAGATATCTCCGATTATTAAAGAAACCATGAAATTGCTGCGGGCATCCTTGCCGGCAACCATCGAAATTAATCATAAGATTACAACCAAATCCGACGTAGCCCTGGTAGACCCGAGTCAGATCCACCAGGTGCTGATGAATCTTTGCACCAATGCGGCCCACGCCATGCATAAAGACGGAGGCGTACTAACGATCCGTTTAAAAGATGCGGATCCAGGCTCACCGGAACTGGCTCCCTATCCGAATTTGAACTCAAAACCCTGCCTAATGCTGGCCATCGGAGATACCGGCTACGGCATGGAACCTTCCATTATGGGACGTATTTTCGAACCGTATTTCACCACCAAGCCGATGGAAGAAGGTACCGGGCTGGGGCTTGCCGTGGTTCACGGCATCATCAAGAGCTTTGGGGGCGAAATTCATGTGGAAAGCGAATTGGGCAAGGGGAGCATCTTTACAATATACCTGCCGAAGACCGATAGCCAAGCGACACCGGAATATGTGAAACGCGAGTCTCCTCCGGGAGGTAATGAGACCATCCTGTTTGTTGATGATGAAGCACCGGTGGTTAAAATGGCAAAACAGATGCTGGAGAAACTGGGATACAGCATTACTACCAGAACGAACAGCATTCAAGCGCTGGAGGATTTTCGCAGGCAGCCTGATAAATTCGACCTCATTGTTACCGACATGACCATGCCGAATCTGACCGGTGATAAGCTGGCCGGCGAAATCATGCAAATAAGACCTGATATTCCCATCATTCTTTGCACCGGCTACACCGATTTGATGACAAAAGAAGCGGCCCAGCGCATGGGCATACGTGAATTTATCTTGAAACCGCTTAACCGGCTCCAGCTTGCCAAAACGATCCGACAGGTGTTGGACTCTTCACAACCCGCAACCCGTAACCCGAGACGTGAACATGGCCAAAATCCTAATCATCGATGACGACCGGCAATTATGCCAAATGATTGCCCGGCACGTGGAACACATGGGTCATGAAGCCACCCGGGTGTTTAGCCTGAAGGAGGGACTTAAGGAAGTCACCTCGGGAACATTTGATGTTGTCCTTTTAGACGTGCGGCTGCCGGACGGCAACGGTTTGGATCTTTTGCCCAAAATCAGGGGAATGGCTTTTAGCCCCGAAGTTATTATTATGACCGGAGCCGGAGATCCCGACGGTGCCGAGCTTGCCGTCAAAACCGGTGCTTGGGATTATATCGAAAAGACATCTTCCATCAAGCAGATGACGCTGCCCCTGGCACGCGCCCTCCAGTATCGGGAGGAAAAGCGGGCCGGTACTCATCCGGTGGCATTAAAAATAGATGGAATCATTGGCAGCTCTCATAAGATGAAAGCCTGTTTTGATCTTCTGGCACAGGCGGCGGCAACTGAGACGAATGTCCTTATCACCGGTGAAACCGGTACAGGCAAAGAACTCTTTGCCAAAGCCATTTATGAAAACAGCACCCGAACAGACCAAAATTTTGTGGTGGTCGATTGTACCGCTCTTCCGAAGACACTGGTTGAAAGTGTATTATTCGGTCATAAAAAAGGGGCCTTCACGGGAGCCGATAAAACCAAGCAAGGATTGATCAAACAGGCCGACGGAGGCACCCTTTTCCTTGATGAAGTCGGTGAACTTCCATTTGATATTCAAAAAACCTTTTTAAGGGTTCTCCAGGAACGTCGTTTCCGGCCGGTGGGCGGCGCGCAAGAAGTCGAAAGCGATTTCAAACTTTTATCTGCGACCAACCGGGATCTTGATCAACTGGTGAGAGCAGGCAGGTTTCGCAAAGACCTTCTTTTTCGTCTGCGTTCTCTAACCATCGATTTGCCCACTTTGCGGGAACGCGGTGAGGACATTAAAGAACTGATACGACACTATACGGCTTCATTTTCCGACCGCTTTGGAACAGAAACCAAAGGGTTTTCCCCGGAATTTTTCGAAGCATGTGAGACCTATGACTGGCCGGGAAACGTCAGGGAGCTGATGAATACAATGGAAGGCGCGCTGTCTTTGGCGAGAAATGATGCCACCCTGTACGGCAAACACCTGCCGCCGCATATTCGCATTCGGGCAGCCCGCGCTTCAATCAGTAAAAAGGAGAATAAAGAAAACCTTTTTAAAAAGAATGATGCCCCTGCTCACGACCTGCCAAAACTGAAAGATTATCGAGAATCTTTCGAAAAACAATATCTAAAAGATCTCAGATCGCATGCCAAAGGTAATATCAAAAAAGCCTGTCAGATATCCGGCCTGTCCCGCTCTTATTTGTACGATCTTTTGAAGAAGCATGATCTTTCCCTGTCTTAATTAGGGGATCGGGAGTTCTCTCTTATGGTCGCTGCATGGAAAATCTTTTTTTAAACCGTGCGAACTCGTGTATAAGGGGTCGTAGAGAAAGAACAGAGGCTTTTATCACAAAAAACAACAGGTTTATTTTACGATGAGTAATCGTTTGCTATGAAACGATTGCGGTATGCGTCTGTTCTTTCTAACGGATCCCTAATACACTCAAACAGCACACGCTTTAAAAAAAGATCATCCATTCCGCTGCCAGATAATGCTCTATAATAAAAACTCCCCGACCCATCTATTAATTGTTTGCACCGTCCGTTATTACAGACTCAGTCCTGTATCTCGGATAATCGTCCGTAATTTCGGACAACTCCCTCTGTTTTCCGACCACTATCCTTGCGTTTCACACGACCTTCATTTCTCATAACTATCTGATTTACTATAGTATCAACATTAATCGCAATCAATCACAGCTTTTGGCATACTTTTTGAATTACCATTTCCAAGAGGTTGCTTTTTAAAACTTCATTAGTGCCCATCTATAAATACATTTGAGCACTAAGCAGTTTCCAATTCATCACCCCAAAAAGGAGAATTGTAGGAACATGAATTTACTTTTGTATGCAAAGGATCAAAACGGATCCGGAAAGCAGCTTCAAGGGGCGGTCGAAACGGTGGTTTCCAAAGACGACATGGAAATTTGCCGGTCCTTTGAAGTTCTCTCCGCCAGGCTTCACCAGCCCAGAAACGGGCTGGAGATCGCCGTTCTTTTGGCGGCCGACACGGCAGATCTTGCCAACCTCGTATCCTTGCAAGACGTCCTGGAAGACTTTCGCATTATCCTCATTGTACCGGACAATGAGCGCGACACTATCTCACAGGCCCATACCTTACATCCGCGCTTTTTGACCTATACTGACAGTAATGTTGAAGATGTGGCCATGGTCCTTGTCAAAATGATTGAGAACCTAAAATACATCAATAATTTTACAAAAAAAGAGAGGTAACAGAATGGCAGAACTATCAGACAAAATGGACCACACGGTAAAGGTCATGGATGACAAGGAGGGAAAGTATCTCACCTTTTCGTTGGCCGATGAAGAGTACGGCATCAGTATTTTAAAAATCAAGGAGATCATCGGAATGATGCCTATCACCACGGTCCCACAGACACCGGAGTTTGTCAAAGGGGTTATCAATCTTAGGGGTAAAGTGATCCCGGTAATCGATTTGAGGCTGAGGTTCGGGATGGATGCCATCGACTACACCGAGCGTACCTGTATCATTGTAGTGGAAATCGAAGGGTCTGCCGGCACCGTGCAGATCGGGATCGTGGTCGATGCGGTTTCCGAGGTATTAAATGTTAATGCAGAAGATGTTGAGGAGACACCGACATTCGGTGCCAAACTGAACACGGACTATATCTTAGGTATGGCTAAGATGGAAGGAGGGGTTAAGATCTTGCTTGATATTGATCGGGTTCTTAGTAACGAAGAAGTGGCCTTGCTGGATAAAGCGGCATAAGTGTTGCTCGTCGCGCGTTGCGCGTTGCGGGTTGCGGGTTGCGGGTTGCAGGGCGCTTATTGAAGCCATAAAAGCCAACAAACCTTTAGAGGTATGGGATCCGCTGGCTGATGATGTTGCCAAACAGTCAGAGGCCCTGATGGTACACATTGACGGTTTTCTTGATCTGAATGATAAAGAGTCAACCGCCGTTGCAACCCTTGCCAGCAAAGCCGCGACTTCGGCTCGCATGATTATTGGCACGGTTGGAGCAATTGCAGTATTCGCCGGCATTCTGCCGGCCTTCTTTATCGCCCGCAGCATCACCAGGCCGATCAACCGCGTCATCGAAGGTCTCAACGAAGGCGCAGAACAAGTGGCCTCAGCCTCGGGTCAGGTTTCATCAGCCAGCCAGGCGTTGGCGGAAGGGTCTTCCGAGCAGGCGGCTTCCATTGAAGAAACATCATCGTCATTAGAAGAGATGTCTTCCATGACCAAGCAGAACGCGGACAACGCCCACCAGGCGGACAACCTCATGAAAGAGGCCAACCATGTTGTTGGAAAAGCCAACGACTCCATGACCGAGCTTACCACATCCATGCAAGAGATTTCCAAGGCCAGCGAGGAAACCTCCAAGATCATCAAGACCATTGATGAGATTGCATTTCAGACCAACCTGCTGGCCTTAAATGCTGCCGTTGAGGCAGCCAGGGCAGGCGAAGCCGGGGCCGGGTTTGCAGTAGTGGCTGATGAGGTCAGAAATCTTGCCATGCGGGCCGCCGATGCCGCCAAAAATACGGCCGACCTGATCGAAGGCACGGTGAAGAAAGTCAAAGAAGGCGGAGAACTGGTGGGCACTACCAATGAGGCCTTCACTCAAGTGGCCGAGAGTGCTTCCAAGGTAGGTGAACTGGTGGGCGAGATTGCAGCCGCATCCAAAGAGCAGGCCGAAGGCATCGAGCAGGTCAACAAGGCCGTGGTGGAGATGGACAAGGTTGTTCAACAGAATGCCGCCAATGCCGAAGAATCAGCATCTGCGGCTGAAGAGATGAACGCCCAGGCCGAACAGATGAAGGGCTTTGTTAACGAACTTGTGGCGCTTGTAGGCGGCAGTACCGGTGCCGGGCAGCGAGTTTCCCGGCCCAGAGCTGCGGCTTCAAAAGGCGTTGCAAAGAGAGGCTGGGCCGCTGCAAAAAAGGTCAAAACCAAAGATTTGGCCGTGCACCAGGCCAGGGAAGTCAGACCTGGTCAGGTAATTCCCATGGATGATGACGATTTTAAGGATTTCTAACTAAAATCGCTACGCGATTTTAGAGAACGCGACTTCGTCGCTTTTTAAAAAATAGCATGCAGGGTGTGGATCAAAGCAAATCACACCCTGCATGCTATCGAGTTCTACCCTGCATTTTCATAAACACTGGGTAAAGGTAATGTTTCAATAAAGCGATCCGCTTTTCTTTAAACAAAGGGTTTGGATAATTGGGATAGCAAATACCTGAAGTTTCGACAGACGCAAGCATTAAGGCAATCTCTTTCCATCATGGATAACGGATTAAAGTAAATAACAAAAGGGCTGCAAAAAAGAACGAACCTTTTTTTTAATGCTCAAGGTTTTTTAACTTTTACCGATGTTTGTACCACAATGAGGCAGAACGAGACAGGCATTGATCGGCAAAAACCTGCAAATCAAAGCGCGTAAAAGCGAACATTGCTAAGGCTTTAAGCATATATTTAAACCTAAGTTTTATAATATTTCATTCTGTTGGATGTCCCATGAATATTTTAAAAATTAAACTATTAAGAAATGTTTTGCTGCTGTCACTGGCAATTTTAGTTGGATTGCCTGTGTGCAACTTTTTTCTGATCTATCCGTCATTCAACAACTTGCTGACTCAAATCACCCAAAATGATGCTGAAAAGGTAGCAGGACATTTAGCAGACATGTTCACGGCCCAAAAGTTTGATGAGATTTATACGCCGGTGTCAGATAAGCTAAACCATAAGATCCTTAAAGCACAGCAACATTATCAATTGGAGAAAGTAAAAATTTTTTCGGAATCCGGAAAAGTAATCTATTCAACGAATCCTAAAGACATCGGGAAAACAAATATCCACAACTATTTCTTTGAAAACGTAGCCCGCGGACAGGTCTATACCAAACAGGTACGCAAGAACACTAAATCTCTTGAAGGCCGCGTGGTTACCGCCGACGTGGTTGAGACGTATGTACCGATAATGAACGGCACTGAATTTAAAGGCGCCTTTGAAATCTACTATGACATAACCGCTATAAAGGAAAAGTTTGCCGGGCTGTTATTACACTCATTTATTACTCTGTTTGTCCTGGTCTGTGGACTCTTTGCTTTGATACTTGTGATGTTATTCAACGCCGGCAAAACCATAACCGCTCAGCAACAATCGGAAGAAGCTTTGAAAGCATCCCACGAACGTTTTCGGGCCGTAATGGACAGCCTGGATGCCCTTGTTTATGTTGCGGATATGGATACCTACGAGCTCCTTTTCATAAACAGGCACGGCCAAAACATCTGGGGAGACAACACCGGCAAGACCTGCTGGCAAACCCTGCAAGCCGGCCAATCCGGACCATGTGAATTCTGTACAAATACAAAGCTCTTGAATGCCTCCGAAAAACCAAACAATGTATATGTGTGGGAGTTTCAAAATACAGTCGATCACAGATGGTATGAATGTCGTGATCAGGCCATCCAATGGACGGACGGTCGCTTGGTGCGCATGGAAATTGCCACCGACATCACTGATCGTAAAAGGGCGCTGGAAGCGCTCAAAGAAAATGAAGAATACATGAGAACTATAATGGCCACCATTCAGACCGGAGTGGTCATCAGCGATAGCGAAACCCGCGAGATTGTGGACGCCAATCCATATGCATTGGAAATGATCGGTTGTGGAGAGGAAGCGCTCATTGGTCATGCTTTGGACGAGTTCATATCGATTGGAAGTCATGATACCAATCCCGGATCGGAGGAAGATAATGACGGTAGCGGAGAAGACGGCATCCTCAATACGTTTAAAAATGGTCCTGTTAACGTCAGAGTGTCGCGGGCAAAAGCCAGAATCAAAGGAGATGAGTACTCTGTCCAGAGTTTTTTAGACATCACCGACATCAAGGATCTTTTGGCAAAACAGGAGGTCAATATTGATCTGGCGCAAAAGGTTTTAAACCAGGTAAACGCTGAGACGCCTCGTAATATCGATCTTGCCGGAGATCTAGGGCTTTTTATCGAAGCCGTTTCCATTCCTTGTTACGCGGCCGGAGGGGACCACTATTTGGTACGAAACCTCTCCGGCAACGGCCAGAACGGATCCGGCAAAACCGTAATCAGCTTAAAGGATCAATCCGGGCATGAAGTCAACTGCATCCTGCGCAGTATTATTACGGATTTAAGTCATCATGCCATCCTGTCTTCCAGCCGGCCCTTAACACTCGAAAAATGTGTTTCTCGACTAAATGATTCCTTCTGTACTTCGGGGCTCTTTAAAGGAGATGATTTTTTTACGGCCGTCAATGTTGAAATCGATCATGAGTCGCTGGTAATGAAATATGTTTCCTGTGGACACCCGCCCTTTCTGCTAATCAGAGGAAAGGAAATCATTAGCCTGCCGGAACCGGGCGGAGTCGGAAATAACCTGCCGATTGCAGCGATAGAAGGAGTTGCCTTTTCAGCAGGAGAGTGCCGGCTCCAAAAAGGCGATAAGCTGATTTTCTACACCGACGGACTCACCGAAATAATGAGTGCAAATCAACATAAGAACATCTCTCTGGCCGAGCTTAAACAAATTGTCGGCAAGGTCATCGCACAGCATGAAGAGTGCTGGGTTGCAGACATTGTGAAACATACTCTGGATGCTGTTTCGAATTTGCACAATTCAAGAGCGGCGCCGGATGTGGTGAATACATTTCCCGATGATGTGACTATTCTTGGTTGTGAGATTGAAGATCAAAACAATTTTTATCAGGAGGTTTGGAAACCTTATGACGCCGATCATGTTGCCATACTTATCAATAAGTTATTAGCAAAAATCTTGTACGAGTGGAATCAGCGCGGTTATCAATCTCCTGAGCTAAGAATTCGCAGGGTGTTGGAAGAAGCTGTGTCGAACGCCTGGATACACGGCAACAAGCAGGATTCCGGCAAATCAATAACCGTTCGCTGGCGATTCGGCAACGACTTCAATTTTGAAGTTATCAATGAGGGCAGAGGGTTTGATTATGAATATGTTCCTGACCCCACATCAGCAGAAAACCTTACCAAACCTTATGGCAGAGGCATATTTATTATGAAACATTTTGCAGATCATGTGGAGTGGAAAGACAGCGGTAGACACTTTCTCGTTTCTTTTAAGAAACAATTCAACCCTGTGGAGCAAGAGCGTGTTCGAACAAATAAGCCTTTAATTGATCTATGGCAAGGTTAAACCGGATGAAAAAAAGCTTAACTCCATTATCTAATTATGATTGGCACATGTTTTGCGATTTAAGTTTTATATGGCTTTTGGGGCTGAATTAAACGGAGAGTGCTTAGAGAGGAATCCATTGAAAATTATACCAAAAACAGAAAGTTTCTTTCATCCTCTGAAATAGTGAATAAATACTGCTCAAAAAAGAGTCAACAAAATGACACTTAAAAGAAGGGAGTCAACACAATGACGCTTAAAAGTATCCAGCAGAGAATAGTTCTTTGGTCGGGTATCTGTTTGCTGGCTACAGCAGCAATCATTGTCGCCTATTCAGCCGTAACTTTGAAAAGTAAAGCAAGGGCTGCCCGGGAAGAGGCCATCGCATGGGCCAATACAAGTGCGGGTGAGGTTGCCGAAAAAATTTCCGGACAAATCAAAGCGGAAATTGAAGTGGCTCTGAATGCGGCGCGCACGTTGGCACAAACCTTCTCGGGTGTAAAAGATAAAACCAATGCTGTTGACCTGGGGCGTGGTGAGGTCAACAGCATCTTAAGAATTGTACTCGCCCGCAACCCTCAGTTTGTAGGGACGTATACCGCCTGGGAACCGGATGCCTTTGATGGGATGGATCCAGGATACAAAAAGGCCCAAGGCCATGATGAAACCGGCCGCTTCATCCCCTACTGGTCCCGGAGCGAGCAGGGTGAAATTGCAGTAAAACCGCTGATCGATTACGACAGGGAGGGGCCTGGGGACTATTACCAGAAACCAAAGAAGACCAAAAATGAAAGCATCATTACCCCCTATTTTTCTTCTGTTCAGGGCAAAAACACGCTGATCGTATCGCTGGCGGTTCCCATTGTGATCGAGGACACTTTTTACGGTATAGCCGGCGTTGACCTGACCCTCGAATTTCTACAAGAGATAGTTGATGACGTTAAGGGGTTATATAACGGCAAGGCCAAAATCGTTGTGATCAGCAGCAACGGGACCCTGGCGGCGGCAACAAATCAGCCGGAGCTGGCAGGAAAACATTTAAAAGATATCCATCAAGACTTCGAGCGCTATATGAACATCATTCAAGAGGGAAGATCAAATATTGCAATGATTGATGGCGAGTTGGAAACGTTTGTGCCCCTGAGGATTGGTAAGACAACGACCCCCTGGAGTGTTAACATCAACATCCCTGAAGAGGAGATAACCGTCAAAGCGGACGCCCAGATGCAGGCTACCGTGCAGGATATGTGGAAGATGATAGTCATAAGCATCCTGTGCGCCGCGGTCGCCCTTGTTCTTCTTTGGTTTGTGGCCCGGGGCATCGTCGGTCCCATGCGTGATGTAGCCGACATGCTTAAAGACATTTCTGAAGGTGAAGGCGACCTGACTAAACGGCTTGAAATCAAGAGTGAGGACGAAGTTGGTCAAGTTGCCGGTTATTTTAATAATTTTGTAGAAAAACTCCAGGGTATTATCAAAGATATCGCCGGGAATGCGGGAACCTTGAATACTTCTTCGAACGATCTTTCAAAGTTGTCCGGCCAGATGTCCAACGGGGCTGAAAACATGTCCTCAAAGTCTAACACCGTGGCTGCATCAGCCGAACAGATGAATTCCAACATGCACTCCGTTGCTGCTGCCATGGAGCAGGCTGCCACCAATGTGGATATGGTGGCGGGAGCGGCTGAGGAGATGACGGCTACTATTAACGAAATTGCGCAGAACTCCGAGAAAGCGCGCTTAATAACGGATGAAGCTGTTGCTCAGTCCCAAAGGGCCTCAGATCTGGTAGACGAGCTTGGTAGGGCGGCGCAAGAGATCGGTCAAGTCACGGAGGCAATTGCGGATATCTCGGCGCAGACCAATCTTCTGGCCTTAAATGCTACCATAGAGGCGGCACGAGCCGGGGAAAGCGGTAAGGGTTTTGCCGTAGTGGCGAATGAAATTAAGGATCTGGCCCGGCAGACTGCCGAAGCAACCCAAGAGATAAAAGAAAAAATTGAAGGAATTCAATGCTCTACCTCCGGAACAATAAAAGAAATCGAGCTAATTTCAAAGGTTATTAACGACGTCAATGAGATTGTATCCACTATTGCAACGGCGGTGGAAGAACAATCGGTGACGACCAAGGAAATAGCAGGAAATGTAGCCCAGGCATCGTTGGGAATTCAGGAGGTCAACCAGAATGTTGCCCACAGCACCTCCGCATCAAGCGAGATAGCAAAAGAGATATCTGATGTCAATCAGTCCGCCGGCGAAATGTTACACAGCAGTTCAAAGGTTAATCTGAACGCCGATGAACTTAACCGGCTGGCCGGACAACTACAGGAGATGGTTGGAAGGTTTAAGGTGTAGCAAAGCTTGGGAAAAAAAGCTAATAATAGCTAAATATTAACGACACAACAAACAAGGAGAGAACCATGAAAAACAACAAGAAATTACTGGCAACATGCATCGTAGCGGCTTTTCTGCTGATGCCGATTTTGGCATCCGCCGCTGATATCACCCTTCTCTTTCCACCGGGCTGGAAAGCCGATAATGCCAAAGCTTTAGCCATTTCCGAAGCCCTGACAAAAACGAGCGGGCTTACGATTCGACCCCGTATCGCCAAAACATACCCCACTATTTTAAAGGAATTTGACACGGATAAACCTACCCTGGTTTATGTCGGCAGCTTTGTCCAGGCCGTGCTTCACGCCCGGGGGCTGTCGCAGCCGTTGCTTCAGGGCATAAACGGCAAGGAGTTTTATACCAGCGTCCTGATCGCCCCCAAATCAGCCGGATCGGATCCGGAGGCTATCGTCGCGGCAGCCGGAGCAGCAGTGGCCTATACCAAAGGCGCCAGCAGCGGTGAATCCGGAGCCAAAGCGGCCACAAAAGGCAAAGCTTCTATCGCCACCAATAACCACGGCGCCTCGCTCAATGCGGTCAAGGCCGGCACTGCCAAATGCGCTTTTGTTAAGATCTGGTGGTGGGAAGCCAACAAAGCGAAATACCCGGACATGACCATGTATGAATATCCGCTGGTTTCCTTTTTCCCCAATCCGGATAACGTCTTGAGTGCCAACAAGGCGGTTACGCAGGAAGAAGTGGCCAAAATCAAGGCCGCAGCCAAAAACCATTCGGAATTGTTCGGGGTCAAATCTTTTAATGATTTCAATCCGTATTTACTGACCCCGAGTCTGCAGTTGATGAAATTGGGAAAAATGGATCCCAAAACGTATGCCTGGTAGTACGTCTTCTTTTGGGAAGATCAAACAAGGCGGTAAGTCTGGATCTCTTTCGCGATCCAGACTTACCGTTCACAAAGGAAAAACCAAGATGGGAATCTTAAAAAAGCTGGTTTTAGGAATTTCGTTGATGCTGGTCATTGCTTTTACGGTGGTGACGTTCGTCATCAACATCGGAGTTGGACAGAATAATGATGCCCTGGTTTCTTCAATCCTGGCTAAGTTTGAGCACGAAAGTAACAACTCGGTCAAAATTATGAACACCAGTATTCAAACCGTCGCCAACAAACTCCAGGGCGCCGGAGACACCACCCAAAAAATTATTCTGCGGCTGTATACATCGTCTTACAACGCCCTCGTCCTGGCGCTTGCCAGCCAGATCTACCCGTTGATAGAAAGCTTCGATTTTGACGCTGCCGACAAGATTGCCGGCTCCATGCTTGAGACAACCAAAGCCGTAAAATGGATACGATATACGACCAGCACAGACCCGACCCCGTCAGACATCCATGAGTTTGGGGAAAAGACCTCGGATGCCGGCAAGCTCCTGACATATCAAATAAAAGGTGATTTGGCCTTTTTAAACATCGAAATGCAGGTTAGCCTTGCTGAGATGCAAGCACTTCAAGAGGTTGAAGAAATTTTTTCGGCCATTAACCGGGAAAACCAACAGCTGGCCTCGCGGGTGGAAACCAGCGGCAGGCAGTCCCTGGTCAACGCCAAAGAATCCGCTGTCTTGATATCTCAAAAAGGTAAGAAAAAACTGTTTCAGAAAATCGGTGCCTTCATGGTTTTAATGCTGGCCCTGGTTTGTTTGAGCATCCTTTATTTTATCAGGCAATGGGTCACCATACCGGTTTCCAAAATTGCTGCCGGTCTAAAAGACGGTGCCAACCTGGTAGCCTCTTCCTCCGGACAGATAGCGTCCGCCAGCCAGTCCCTGGCCGAAGGTACGTCCGAGCAGGCCGCATCCCTGGAAGAGACCACTGCATCTTTAGAGGAGATGACTGCCATGAGTAAAACAACCTCGGAAATGACCCTGGGAGCCGAGCAGTTGATGAATGAAAATATCGAAAAATCCGGGCAATCACTAAAAGCCATGGTCGATCTCACCCGGAAAATGGCCCAGATTGAAGCTGACAGCGATCAAATCGGTCAAATTATCAAAACAATTAACGCGATCGCCTTCCAGACCAACCTGCTGGCCCTGAACGCGGCGGTTGAAGCGGCCCGTGCCGGCAAAGCCGGTGCCGGCTTTGCAGTTGTCGCCGGCGAGGTGCGCAACCTGGCCATAAGAGCCACGGAAGCGGCCGAAAACACCCAGGAATTGCTCGACGGCACCATAAAACGGGTCGGTGAATCCGCCCAAGCCATAAAAGCCATGAACAGCGATTTTGAAGGTATTATTGAGTCTGCAACCGTTATGGGAGAAAAGACGGACGCAATTACCGCGGCGAGCAAAGAACAGACCAAAAGAATTGAACAAATCAGTCAAGCCGCCAGAGAGATGGACATCGTTACCCAGCAGAATGCGGCCAGTTCCGAGGAGTCTGCCTCGGCCGCCGAAGAGCTCTCGGCCATGTCCGAAGAGATGAAGATCATTGTGAATGATTTGACCAGGATCGTCTACGGCAGCAAAAAAGGCATTTGGGAGGGAATAAATCATCAGGCCGAGGTCTCTTGCTGGGAAGTCAAAAACTGTCCGGACGGACGGCGCAAAAAATGTCCGGCTTACCCTGATCATGGCAGCAGTTGCTGGATGGTTACCGCTACGCTTTGTGGAGGAGAAGAGCAAGGGTCCTTCCGCGAAAAGATGGCAAATTGCAGAAAGTGTGATCTCTATTTGCTTGCGAATGCATCCACTCAGATGCTTCATACGATTTTGGCGGGAAAGCCTCTCGAAGCTATTCCTGCAAAGGATGCGGACATTAATAGAATTCAGACTTCTCATTGGAAGCAATAAAATTAGAGTGTCTGAAGAAAGGAGAAGCTTAGTATGGAAATAACAGTTACCCAGGAAGCAGGCCTCGTCCGCTTACTTATCAACGGGGATATTGATGAACGCGGTGCCGAGGAACTTAAACGCCGCTTTCGCGAGTTGAACGTATCAAAAATTAGCGAAATAGTTTTCGATTTTCACAACGTCGGTCATATCGGCAGCGCCGGCATTGGCAAACTACTGCTTTTTTATAAAGACCTGGCCGTGGGCGGAGGAACAATACGGATCGAAAAACTGAATGAAGCGGTCTACGACCTTTTTAAACTATTAAAACTGGATACGATCTTTACGATTTCAAGGGCGTAGAATTAGACCCGGCAGTACTGAATCACAGCAGCGTTAGACCTTAATTGAGAGCAATGACTTTCAATTGAGGTTAGACTGTCTTGTCCGGATACGGACACAGATCGTCAAGCGGGCAGGTCGGGCAGGCCGGCTTTCGGGCTTTGCAGATGGCTCTGCCAAAGAAAATGAGCCGCAGACTAAAGTCGTTCCATTCTTTTTGGGGAATGATCTCCATCAAATCGAATTCGATTTTTACCGGGTCTTTATTTGATGTAAGACCCAGCCTTTTCGAGATCCGGCCCACATGGGTGTCCACCACCACACCCTGAATCCCGAAGGCCGCGCCCAGCACGACGTTGGCTGTTTTGCGGCCCACACCGGGCAATTTGACCAGCGCATCCAACCTCGATGGAACCTCGCCGTCGTAATTTTCTACAAGCATTAATGCACAATTTTTGATACTCTTGGCCTTGTTGCGGAAAAAACCGGTCGGCCGGACGAGTTCCTCAATGATATCAAGGGACGCTTCGGCAAAATCCTTTGGCGTTTTCAGCTTTGCAAACAAAACTTTGGCTACCGTATTTACCTGCTTGTCCGTACATTGGGCCGACAGTATGGTGGCCACCAGAAGTTCAAAAGGATTTTTGTAATACAACTGGGTCTTGACATCCGGGTAGGTCCTTTTTAGTATTTTACGGATCTTGGCAGTTCGGTTTTCCCGTTGCGGCATGATTTAAATCCTTTGAGCATGTTTGTGACAGGATCAACAGGATGTTCCGGATATTATATCCCATTTTCCTGATGAAAATGGGATTATGTAATCCGCCTTTAGGCGGAGCTAAAATTAATCCGGTTGATCTTGTTAATCCTGTCTAAAATAGATATTACGTGTACCATGAATTTAAACTCTGGAAAAGTACGAGCTTTGGGTCTTTGCTCAGGCGGTCTCGACAGCATGTTGTCCGCCTTGGTTCTACGCCAACAGGGCATAGAAGTTGAATGGGTAACTTTTGAGACGCCTTTTTTTTCATCGGCCAAGGCGCGGCAAGCATCTCATACCACGGGGATACCGCTAACCGTCAAGAAAATCACCCGGGTTTATCTGGAAATGCTGGAAAATCCTCGTTGCGGATACGGCAAGCACATGAATCCCTGCATGGACTGTCATGCCTTAATGTTCAGGCTTGCAGGTTCAATTATGCAAGAAAAAAGATTCGATTTTCTTTTCAGCGGGGAGGTTTTAGGCCAGCGTCCCCTATCCCAGAACAGGCAGTCTCTGCGCTACGTTGAAAAGCAGTCCGGGTATGACGGCTACATCCTGCGCCCTCTTAGCGCCAAAAGGTTGCCGGAAACCATACCTGAAAAAGAGGGCCTGGTAAACAGGGAACTGCTGCTTGATATTTCAGGAAGATCGCGCAAACCTCAGATTAAACTGATCAAAGAATTTGGAATCGACGACTATCCGTCACCCGCAGGCGGCTGCCTGCTCACCGACAAGAGCTATGCGAGCCGGCTGAAAGACCTTTTTGACCATCAGGACAGCTATACCGAGAAAGAACTGCACCTCTTGAAGCATGGGCGCCATCTTCGGCTGGATGAAAATACCAAAATAATCGTCGGCCGTACCCACAAGGATAATGAAAAGATAATTAAATATTATAATTTACAAACAGATACCGTTATCAAAGTAAAAAAATATCCGGGCCCCACAGTACTAATGCCTCACGGCGGCAAAAAAGAGAACATAATCCTGGCCGCATCAATCTGTGTCGGCTACAGCAAAGCCCCGGACCTTGTCCCGGTCGATGTGGAAGCCATCACCCCTGACGGCAACGAAACCATTAAGGTCTTAGGAATACCTCCCACGGATATTAAGTATCTTTTTATATAGTACCCTAATTGAGCTAAAACTTAAGGTGTCAGTTGTTTGTTGTCCGTTGTCAGTTGTAAATCTAACTCGATTTATCCGGCGTTATGATAGCGCTTTGGCCGAATATTTATAAATCTAGACTTTAATTCCTCTAAATTGGCTATGGACAACAGACAACGAGCAACGGACATCGAGCGTTTCACTCGATTAGGGTAGTACCTATTTGTCGTCAAGTGCATCCAATTGTTCAGCTTCCTTGAGTTTATCAACATCGATCTTATCTTGCGGCCTTGCGCTCGCTTCTTTTGCTCGGATAAGGTCAGATCGCGAAATGAAAAGGATTTTAAGATCATCCAATTCAACCACTTCGCGTTTTTCCCATGCCTCATCAAACTCGATTCCTGGAATCGACATCATAATATCGACCCGTATAGGCGGCCTTCCCATCTGATAGAAATAGCCTTTTTGTGTGAAGTCATCTGAAGTAAGATTTTCCAGTGGTGCACCAAATTCCTTCAATGCCGCATACACACTATTTGCATTATCTTGATCAGTCGCTATAAACACATCAAGATCTTTCGTGAAACGGGGCTCGCTGTATTTCATTACTGCGTATCCGCCCACTACAAGATAACGAATTTTATGCTTTTCGAAAATTTTCAACAGTTCTCTGAAGTCTGGACTCGTCAACATTTTTTCCTCGAATCAAAAAATAATCATTTAGCATTTCCGTTACTGCCTCAAAAATGGCAAGATCTCCCTGGGATTGCCAGAAGCGGATATCGAATAAACGCCTATCATCCTTTATGCGCTGGTAATTTTCTTCCATTTTTTTCATTTCATTTCCTATAGCCGAACGCACTGCTAAGGGGCCGGGAAACTATAAATGAAAACCTTTATTAAGGCAAAAAAATTGCCAAAAACGGCACGGTTTTCCCGGTCCCTTTAAGCAGATTACTATACCATTATAATCTACTTATAATCGTAAAAATATTGCGCAAAAACCCTTATTGCATGATTTTTCTACCTGTATAACACCACAGTCTGAATGTTACCCAGAAAGCTGCTAATTATGAAAGTGTCCAGTATTTACATTCAACACAAGCTTGCCATAGTCCTCGGATTGAGCAAGCCTCATTTTTTTGAAGTATTCAAGCAATAGTTTGCAACGTTCAAACGGTGATAGCTTGCCATGAATTCAGCTAGCCACCATGTTGAATTTATTGAAAATATATCATGGATATGTCAGGATTTCAAGAATTAATATTTAATATCCAGGCGCCGTCAACAAAGCGAAAACGCTCGGTTTATATTTTGCCTTTTAAAAAATACCATCCAACCCTTGGGCGCTTAGGATTTTGATTTAAATCAGGGTGCGAAACTTGAGTTATTTAGCCTTGCATCCGTAGCTCGCATTCCGCAACCTTCAACCCGCACCCCGCAACTCGCACCCCGCAACTCGTAACCCGCACCCCGCAACTTGGCTCATGTCTCATATTTGCCACTCAACTGACCGCAGGCAGCCGAGATATCCTGCCCTTTGCTGTGACGAATTATTACCGTATAATTCTTTTGGACCAGGATATTTCTGAAGTTTTGGATTGATGCTTCTTGGGGCCGTTCAAATTCAGAGCCTTCATAGGCATTGAATGGAATCAGATTTATTTTGGCCCGTATCGGTCTGAGCAGCGCGGCGAGACGTTCAGCATCCTGGCTGGAATCGTTGACCCCTTTGATGAGAACATATTCGAAAGTAATTCTGCGGCGGGGCATCAAATGATATCGGGCACATGCGTCCATAAGCGTTTCAAGAGGATATGTGCGGTTAATGGGCATCAGCATGCTGCGGGTTCTGTTGTCGGTCGCATTTAACGATACTGCCAGGTTGACGGTCGACTCACGACCCAGGTCGGCAAGCCTGGGAACCAGCCCTGCCGTGGATATGGTAATTTTGCGACCGGAAAATCCAAGGCCCGTATCGCTTTCAGTTAAGGTTTGAACGGCTTCAATAACATTGCGGTAATTTGCCAGAGGTTCACCCATGCCCATAAACACGATATTGGTCAGGCGCTTGGCATCACCCAGATGACTTGCAATATCGCGAACTTGAGCAATAATTTCACCCTTTGAAAGATTGCGCACAAA
>JAQBHK010000206.1:0-2861 GCA_032127815.1 Desulfobacterales bacterium | reverse complement strand
CAGGAAGAACAGATTCAGGATCGGTTTGCCGATGATTTTATGACCTTCGCCGCTCAAGTCGAAGAGCAGGCCGGATGATTTTATAATCATTCTATTATATCGATGATACTCCCCAGCATTTCGTCCAGAGCCTTGAGTGTGGTTAAATTCACCTGAAAACCTCTCTGGGTCAGTATTGTTTGCGGCAGCTCTTCAGCTAAATCAACATTGGACAATTCCCGTTCCGTTATTTCACCGTCGTTTATTTCAACTACAGCGGGGCCGGGAGTATCCACCTGCTCGATCGCTACCTGTACATCATTTCGGAGTCCTTCTTTGAACACGGCTCTGCGCTTTTTGTATTCTTCTGTTTGGGCGTTGGCCACGTTATCGGCATGCACCCCCATCTTTACTCCATAGGCTTTCAGAGCTGTCAACGAACTGCTGACTGAAAAAATCATGGTTTGTCCTCCTCTACTGTTATAGCGACCCCCATAAAGATGTTCCGATTGATTCGCATCCGTTTCCTGGATTTGAAGATGCCAATAGAAGATGGTTTTCGGGCAGGGTTTCCTAAAGACGTAAAAGAAATGATCTTAATCGGTTAGGCAACCCTGCTACCATATCCTCTCACTGCGGGATCCAGGCCAGCGGCTTTGCGTCCCACTCTTTCGGGTGGTTTGCCTTTAGCTAACTAGTGTCCGTCCATAAATGGTCTTTTTGCCCAATCTCTGCGTTATGCTCAAAAAATAATCCTCGAAATATAACACATATGACTGTGGTTATTTTTTTCGCATGCCTTGATATTGAACAAAAATCCTCATTTCTGGATGGACACTTCTATTACTATATCGGCCTTAGCTGTCAAAAACTTAAGGAGTCTCTATCCATGAATCCAAAACAGACACGATGGGTACCCAGTTGAAGCTCACCAAGAAAATGCCTTTAATTTACCTTTTAAAAGGCTTTGCCCCTTGCAGGATATCCGAATTTCAGTTATTTATCATTGATGAATTCGTAAAAAGTCGAATTCATCACGTTTTAGGTTTTAAGTGTTAGGTTTTAGGTTATTGTTTTACTATTATTTGCAAACACTTAAAACGTTCGTACATTGTATACACCCTACCTGTAAGGAGGTGCTAATGCGTCATGTTGACCTGCGCTCCGACACCGTCACAAAACCAACCAAGACCATGCGCCAGGCCATTTCCGCCGCCCAAGTAGGGGACGACGTATTTGGTGAGGATCCGACCGTAAATCGACTGGAGGAGATGGCCGCGGATCGACTGGGCAAAGAAGCGGCTCTGTTCGTACCAAGCGGCACCATGGCAAACATCGTCAGCCAGTTGACGCACTGCAATCGGGGTGCCGAAGCTATTCTGGGGGATCAGTCCCACATTTTTTTTTACGAGCAGGGTGGATCCGCTGCTCTGGGCGGCATTCACCCCCGGACCGTGCCCAATCAGATCGACGGCAAACTGTCCCTGGATGACATTGAAGCCGCCGTGCGGCCGGATAATATTCACTTCCCCAGAACACGTCTGATCATTCTGGAAAATACGCATAATCGCTGCCACGGCAGCCCACTTGACCCGGATTATATGCATGCGGTCGGCGAAATTGCCCGCCGTTACGACTTGAAACTGCACGTAGACGGTGCCAGACTTTTCAATGCCGCTGTTGCCCTTGGGGTTGCGCCACAGCGGCTGACTGCTGATGCTGATTCCGTCAGTATTTGCCTCAGCAAAGGTTTGGGGGCTCCGGCCGGGTCGATGGTCTGCGGCACCCGCAAATTCATCGCCCAAGCGCGGCGGGTCCGCAAGGTCCTCGGCGGCGGTATGCGGCAAGCCGGTATCCTGGCCGCAGCAGGCATCGTAGCGCTCACCGAAATGACAGAACGTCTTGCAGACGACCATGCCCACGCCAAAAGGCTGGCAGAAGGGCTGGCCAATATCCAGGGAGTATCCGTCAATGCGGCGCTTGTTCGCACCAATATTTTGTATTTTGAAATTACACGCAGCGACATGACACCCCAAATCCTGGAACAACGTCTCAAAAACAAGGGGATACTATTATCACCCACCGGCCCGAACCAGATGCGAGCCGTTACCAATTATCACGTAACAGCAGACGATATCGAATATGTCTTAAACTCATTTTCCAGGGTTTTGAAATTAAGAGACTAAATTGCAGGAGATCTCTTATGGAAACAAAAACCGTGCAAGATTTAATGCGGCCTCTTTCTGAATACAGGACAATTTCGATTGAAGCCAACCTGTATCAGGCTGCCCAGGCCCTTGACCAAGCTCAAAAGGAGTTCGAGCAGAACCCCAAACTGCACAAGATCCTGCTCATATCCGACGAAAAGGGGGAGATAGTCGCCAAGATAAGCCAGCTTGATGTGCTGAGGGTTTTAGAACCAAAAGGTAATCCAATCGGAGACTCGGGATCATTATCCCGTTTCGGCGTCACTCCCCGGTATTTAAAACCGATGCTAGATCAATGTAAATTCTGGGACAAACCATTAATCGAAATTTGCCATAATGCCGCTCGAGTGCAAGTAAAAAAGTTGATCCATGCTCCCGCAGAAGGAGAATTTGTTGAAGAAGATGCTTCCCTGACCGAAGCCATACACCAGCTGTCCCTGGAGCATCACCAGTCCTTACTGGTGACCAGGAACAACAAGATCGTGGGAGTTTTGAGGCAAATAGATATTTTCAAGGAAGTTTTCCAGACCCTTTCTGAATGTAAGCTTTAACCTTGTATGATTGGTTCTGGGTTCTGGGTTCAATGGAACGCGGATAACACAGATTAAAACTGATCTACACGGATACATATAAAATAATATAAAATCCGTGAAAATCTGCAAAATCTGTGGCATC
>JAQBHK010000205.1:0-5897 GCA_032127815.1 Desulfobacterales bacterium | reverse complement strand
TGCGTCGGTTCCAGGGACCTGCAGACCGAAGCCGTTTTCTGCTCCTCTGTCTGCTGCATGCACGCCATCAAGGAAGCCCTGGTGGCTAAGGAAAAATCCGACAGAAAACTGGACGCAACCATTTTTTACATGGATATGCGCACCTTTGGAAAATCTTTCCAGCGTTACCGCGACCAGGCCGAAACCGAACATGGTGTTCGATTTGAAAGGGGCCGGATCCACTCCTTGATCCAGGATGAGTCCAGCGGCGACCTTATCGCCACGCATGTTGATATCACCGGTGCAAGCAGGCAAGAGATTTTCGATATGGTTGTACTCTCCGTGGGTCAAAGGCCCGCATCAGGGACGACCGCCCTCACGGAAATGCTCGACATTCCCCTCAATCCGTGGGGCTTCGGTGAGACCCGGCCGTTTTCACTAACGCAGACAGCAAAGGAGGGGATTTTTTTAGGCGGCTCCTTTGCGGGCCTCAAAGACATCGGTGAATCTGTCATCCAGGCATCTGCCGCCGCTTCGTCCGCATCCCGTGTAATACACAGCGCCGGCGGCAGCCTGGCCCTTGAGGTGTCATCCGTGCCGCCATCCGCTGAAGCATTGGGCGAAGTTCCCCGGGTTATGGTCGCTGTCTGCACCTGCGGTAATGACCTCTCAAAGCACTTCAATCAAGAGCAGCTGGTCCAAAGTCTTGAGGCCGACCCGGCTGTGGACCAGGTTGTCTTTCTCGAACAGACCTGCACCGCCACCGGATGGGAAACGCTGATTGAACTCGCGGAAAAACAGAGACCGAACAGGGTGTTGATCGGGGCCTGTCTGCCCTATGTTTATGCTAAAAAAATAAGAGAACTGGAGCAGCGCTTGGGACTCGATCCCGCCCTCATCGAAGTGGTCGATATAAAACTTGTCGCTCAAAATTCACACCTTGCAGGGGCAACCCCGTCAGCGGATGAAATAGCAGCTGTCAATGGTGAGCTGGCGGCTATCCTGGGAATGGGTCTTGCCAAGGTTAAATGGGCTGATCCGGCCCCAATGCCGAAAGTGAAGATTTTTCAACAGGCTTTGGTCGTGGGCGGCGGTATCGCCGGAATGACGGCCGCCCTTGCCATCGCCGATCACGGCTTTCAGGTAATCCTGGTAGAGCAGGAAAAGATGTTGGGCGGTAATCTTGCCTGGTTGAAACGAACCCTGGAAGGATACACAACCAAGACCTTGCTGGAAGAGACGCTGCAAAAGGTGGAAAAGCACCCTTTGATTCAAGTTAACCTTGAAAGCCGGGTGCTCAGTTCCTACGGCCATGTGGGACTTTTTAATACGACGATTGAAAGTAAAGAAGAAGGCCTTTTCATCCTGGAACACGGCGTGACAATCCTTGCCACCGGAGGAACGGAAGCCGCAACCACCTCATACAACTTCGACTCCGGCGACGCAATTATCACCCAAAAAGACCTGGAACAAAAATTAGCTGACAACACCATAGACCCGGGGCAACTGGAAAGTGTTGTCATGATTCAATGTGTTGATTCCAGGCAGGAACCGAGAAATTATTGCAGCCGCATATGCTGTGCTTCAGCTTTAAAACACGCCCTGCACCTCAAAGAAGAAAATTCCGCTATCGCCATTTATATTCTTTACCGGGACATTATGACATACGGGTTCGCCGAGTCCTATTACATGCAAGCTCGCAGGGCCGGTGTCCTTTTTATCCAGTATGACTTGGCGCAACAACCTGAAGTGTCTGCCACCGGCGAATCCGCCCAGGTAACCGTCTTTGAACCGATTCTGGGCAGAACCGTTCAGATAGATGCCGACCTTGTCGTTTTGGCAACAGGTGTTGTCCCCGTCCTGCCCCGGGATCTGGCGACGGCTTTTGGTGCGACCCTGGATAGGGACGGTTTCTTTGAGGAGGCGGAGTCGAAATGGAGACCCGTGGACGCGCTCAAAGAAGGGATCTTTGCCTGTGGCCTGGCAAATTCTCCCCGTAACATAACCGAGTCGATCGCCACGGCCGAGGCGGCCGCCCAACGGGCGTTGAGAATACTTGTCCACGAACAGATACCGGCCGGCAAAGTAACGGCGGAAGTGCGTTACAGCCTTTGCAGCTTGTGTGAGCGGTGCATCGCGGGCTGTCCCTATGGCGCCCGTTTCTTTGACCTTGAGCTGGAACGGGTGTTGGTCAATGCCGCCATGTGCCAGGGGTGCGGATCATGCGCCACCATATGCCCCAATAGCGCCTCGGTCTTGGCAGGATTCTCCGACCGGCAAATGTTCGATGTTATCGACTCGGCCTTTGAGGGAACGGGTTAAGGATTGATGATTGGTGATTGATGATTGACGGGCAGTTTTATAGTCAATACGGTTCCCTTTTCGAGTTCACTTTTCGCCTCAATCACCCCTTTGTGCCGGGCGATAATACCGTAAGCCACGGAAAGGCCGAGTCCCAGGCCTTTACCCTCTTCTTTGGTACTGAAAAAAGGATCGAATATCTTAGGAAGATCTTTGGGGGCTATACCGCACCCGGTATCCGCCACCATTACTTTAACCACTCTGCTCTCAGGGTGAAAAGAGCTCTCTATTGTCAGAAGTCCTCCATCCGGCATGGCATCGGCAGCGTTGAAAACAAGATTGAGAATGCATTGCTGGAGCTGGTTGAAGTCACCGGTTATTTTGGGAATTTCGGAAGATAAAACGGTTTTGATTTGAATGTTTTGAAGGGTCAGTTTGTGGTCGCTCAAGATAAGGCATTTTTGCAAAAGATCATTTATGTTTACTGCGTCAAACTCCAATTCAGATTTTCTGGCAAATGCAAGCAGGCTGGAGACGATGGCGGAGCAGTGACTGACCTCACTCTCCATTAACGCCAGATATTTATTGAACTTTTGTGTTTGTTCGGCCGCAAAAGAATCACGGCCTATAATTTTGATCATGAGACGAATATAGTTAAGAACACCGGTTAAAGGATTGTTAATTTCATGCACAACACTTGCAGAAAGTTTGCCTAAGGATATCATTTTGTCCTGATGCAGCAACCGGGCCTGATCCGCAAACTCTTGCTCCAGCCTTCTTATTTTTCTCAGGTCCCGAAAAAATGCTACAATACCGATTTCTTTATTTTCCCGCACAAGGGCGGCGGCCGATAACTGGACGGGAATTTCGGTTTTAGCTTCAGAGATTAAGTAAGTTTCATATAACAAAAGCCGATTCTTTCCGCCATGCTCTTGGCTGTATATCTTTTCCTCTAAGGCTTCCCATTCGCCTTTTGAAAAGAATTGAGATAGAAACTTTTTGCCAATTACCTGTTGGCTGTCATAACCGAGCATCTGTTCCATGCTCTTGTTAAAAACGATAAGCTTCCCATCCTGATCACATCCGGCGATTCCGTCAATGGAACTTTCGATGAGTTTTTCCTGGAAATTAATAAGATTGGCGAGCTCTTCCGCCGTGCTCATCCATCTTTCCTCTAACAAGTCGGTATAATCTTTGAGTTCTTTGCGGGTGTTATAGCGCTGCTTGGCCCGTTCCAGTGCAACCTGGAGAGCAGTGTCGTTGATAGGTTTGGTGATAAAATCAGAAGCGTCCAGTTGCAGCGCCTGTATAGCGTATTCGATTTCTCCAAAGCCGGTGGTTACAATCACTTCTTTATCCGGATCTGTTTTTTTGATAGATTTTAAAACCTCAATGCCGTCCATGCCGGGCATGCGAATATCAGTGATAATAATATGGGGAGAATGTTTATGACATAACTCGAGCCCTTTTTTCCCATCTGCAGCGGTCAGCATGCTATATCCGGCATCCTCTAAAGCAATGGAAATGACCTTGCGAATGCCTTCGTCGTCGTCTATAAAGAGCACCTTCCAATTTTTTTCCCGGTTCATCATCACATCCTTTTGGATTTATACAAATTTGGCAAAACTTTTAACGCCGAAATATTTTAAAGTATTTCACTCGAACCCTTGAACTGCACAGCGAGCGCTAACCCCGCAGTCAGCTTGTTGGCGCGCAGCGGAAATTTATCCGCTGGAGGATCCCGCTCAGCGGGGCTGCAGGGAATCTTCAATCGGCACGTTACTTTGACAATCGCTATAAACCTTATCTCATAGGCTGAAGATCATCCAGCAATCGCGGCAGCGCGACCGCCCGAATGTTCTTTCCCATAGGAAAAGTCTCATCGCCGGCATGAACGAGATCGAGGCGCTTGAGCTTAAGGTCGCCCAAAGCATTGCGCATCGATGGCGTAATTTGAGGGGAACTGGTTCGTTTGATTTCAAAGCCCAGCCGAAGACATCCCCGCTTGACAAAAAGATCCAATTCGGCCCCGGAATGGGTTGCCCAGAAGAAACACTCTTCGCTTCGGGCGCCCAGCCGGCGAATAATCTGCTGCAGGACAAACCCTTCCCAAGAGGCGCCAAGCTTGGGATGGACCTCCAGATCACGCAAGGTCTTTAGATTCAGTAAGCTGTGAAGCAACCCGGAGTCGGCAATGTAGATTTTGGGCGCCTTGACCTGGCGCTTTGAAATATTCTCGTGCCAGGGCGGTAGTTGGCGAACAACCAGGGCTGAAGTCAACAGATCGAGATAGTTGCGGACAGTTGTATCGGCTACGCCGAATGAACGGCCAAACTCGGATGAGTTCCATGTTTGGCCGTGATAGTGCGCCAGCATTTGCCAGAAACGGCTTAAAGTAGTTGACCGAATGTTGACCCCCAGCTGCGGCAGGTCTCTTTCTAAAAATGTCTGAATGAACCCGCGGCGCCACTCGTCACTGTGGTTATGTGACCGTGCCAGAAACGAGAGAGGGAATCCGCCGCGCAGCCAGAGTTGCTTGTAATTTTCCGACCCGATTTCGTCCATTGCAAATCCGCTGAGTTGGTGGTAAAAAATGCGGCCGGCAAGCGTTTCCGAACTCTGCCGCAACATATCGGGCGAGGCGCTGCCAAGGATCAAAAAGCGGACAGCAGTTTGAGGCCGGTCTACCAGCACGCGCAACACCGGAAACAGGTCCGGATGTCGCTGAATTTCGTCAATGACCACCAAACCTTCCAACTCTTTCAATGCGAGCATTGGGTCTGTAAGCCGGGATTGATCTTCTGGGTTTTCGAGGTCGAAATAGGTCACCTTTTTGTCGATGGTCTTACCAAGGTTGCGGGCGAGAGTAGTTTTACCCACTTGCCGGGCACCGATAATTCCGACGACGCGATGCCGTTTAAGCAAGCCCTGTAAGTTTTCCATCTCCATTTTGCGCTGAATCATCGCTCTGCCTAATTTTATTTCACTCTGTCACTATTTGGAACGCTCAAAATAGATTTTATTTACCTTGAATATTCGGTTCTGTCAACAGAATATTCAAGGTAGATGGGCAGCGCTCGGAAGGAGGTTTGACACCATTTCTTCTCGGCAATTAATCCCTGGGCAATCAGATCAATTATCGAAAAAAGAAGAAATGGCTTGAAATCTCTACCGGGAGGCCCCGCCTGTTAAGGCGGGTAGCCTCAATTCCTTACAGTCGCGCGAAGCAATTTGTTACAAACACTGCAAATATCCATTTTTTTAAACCATGGGTTTTCATTCCGGTAAAAGCTTTTTGAGAGCGTCATATCAGTCGTATCCTTCCGAAGAGCAGTTCCGGCATCATGCCTTGTTTGATGGACTGAACAAATGGGGTAAAAGCTTGAATTGTGAATTGTAAAGGAAATCAACACATTTTGAGGTTTGGAATTTTGATGGTGAAGGCAAGAATCAAGCATCGGGCTGCCTTGAAGATTTGATTCCCACATCAAAGGCGAAAACGGTTAAAGGTGATAGCAAAAACACCATTAATGAAAGGGGTGTTCTCAATGGTTTCCCTGCGGGGCTTTAATGATTCTCTTATCACAGGTCTGAATGCTGCGGTGATCTATCGGAGA
>JAQBHK010000204.1:0-3219 GCA_032127815.1 Desulfobacterales bacterium | reverse complement strand
TTTTTTGGTGGATACTTCCCGGTCCCCGTGCATTAATACCAGCAGCGGACGACTCGCATCGATTTCCATCACCAGGGTTTTGACTACCTGATGTCCGGAAACGTCGAGGGCCGCGGCGGTATTTAACGCTCCGCCGTGCTCCTGATAGTCATAAAAATACGGTTTGAAGTCGATTTTGTTAGCCCGCAAGCAGCGCACCGCCTGCGTCGTCGGCAAGTCTTTTTTAGCCATGCTTTTCTTTATGTACTTCGTGGTTGAAAAATTACCATAACGCAGTTCCTGTACCGCTCCGGCTTGCGAGAAATCCGGATTAAAATTTTTCAGATGATAATTCTTTCCAAAATGATTAACAAAAAGCAGATTAGCTTTACTGATATACTGTATACTGTCAATAACATACAGAATTACAATATAAGGGAATAATACCGCCAATATTTCTCTAAGCATGACTGAACTGCACAGCGAGCGCATTCCCCGTAGCTTTTAGGAATGAAGCTGAAATCCCACCCAGCGGGTCGGCGGGGTTAGCGAGCGAATTAAAAAAAATGATAGGATTCCTTACAGTCGAACATTCCCTGTCCCGCCCTGGCGGGACAGGGAATGTTCAAATATCCGGGCTATTCTAAAAATCCCTCTTTGGTTGTTATCTCGCTTTTGCTTCTGATTTGCTCCAGAAAAGCTTGATAAACTCTGGTCTTTTTCTGCTCCAGCAAACTTTGCTTTATCTTTTTCTCTTCCGAGCCGAATCCAAGGGGATCAGGATCTTTTCTCTTTCTGAACTGAATCACATAATACCCTTGACCGTCTTTAATAACTTCCTCCGGTAATTTTCGTGCATCGGAAAGCTTAAAGGCTGCTTCTATAATCTCGGGTTGCGATCGGATTCCCGGAATCGCTCCATTGCGCTTGAAAAAACCGGTAATCTTAGGTTCTATTTTATATTTTTTGCTTTCAGGGTAGAAGGATTCACCGCTTTTTAAAGCCGACAGAAACGCATTGGCATCTTTGCCCGCTTGCTGATCCTGCTTCTCCTTTACCAAAGCAGAGCGGACTTTATCTTTGACATCCTCGAATTCGGGGATTCTGGGGGGTATTTTTTCTGCAACCTGCATAATGTAATATCCATCTTTAAAATCCTGGATGTCGCTGATTTCCGTTCCCTGAAGGTCAAAAGCAATGGAAGCAAATTTAGCTGGGTCTCTGACATCTTTAGCCGGCCCTTTTTTCGTAAAAAATTCCGTCGTCATCACGTTCAGGTTGCGCTCCGCCGCCACATGCATAAGATCATCACCTTCAAAAACAATATCGGAAACCTCCAAAGCCTCATCGTACGCCAGACTTTTTGCTTTTTCATCCGTTAGTTTCTTTAAAATTGTCTTTTGGGCTCTTTCCAGAGAAAGGTTTGATGCCGGCGTTACTTTTTCAACCTTGATAATGTGCCATCCGAACTGTGTACGCACCGGTCCGCCGATCTCACCGGGTTGCATGGCAAAAGCTTTGTCCGCAAAAGGTTTTACCATGGTATCTTTGCTAAATTCACCCAGGTACCCCCCTCTGTCTTTAGTGGGACCTTCGGAATACTGTTTCGCCAGTGTGGCAAAATCCCGGCCTTCTTTGGCCATTTTAAGAATATCTAGTGCTTTTGTTCTTTTCTTCTCAACAGTTTCTGCATCAGCAGCCTGATCGAGTTTTATCAGAATATGGCGGGCTCCAACCGTTTTGGGTTCTTTGAATTCTTCCTGATTGGTATCATAATAATCCCTAATTACATCATCGCTGACCGTCACTTGCGACGTGTAAGCAGCCGGACCGAACTGCAAGTAGCGAACTTTGACTTGTGGTTCGGTTTTATATGAGGTTTGGTTATCTTTAAAATACGCATGGATCTCTTCCGGCGCCGGATTTATATCTTTGTTTCGGTCGGGCTTAAACAGCACGTAATCGATATCAACCGATGCATTCTGCCATTTGTACCATTCTCGAGCTTCCTGATTTCCTACTTTGACACTTCCTGTTACCAGCGATCTTAATTTTCCTGTCAGCATAGACTCTTTTTGGGCGACCTCAAATTCTTCGGGAGTCAATCGCAGTCGAGAAAGCACATTTTTATACAGACGATTGTCAAATGCGCCGGCATTCTGAAAAGCACCGATATTAATGATAGACTCGGCAAGTTCCTCGTCCGAAATTTTAAACTTGAGTCTCTGCGCCTCCTGCACCAGAAGCCGGTTGTCGATAAGTTGGTTTAAGGCCTGTTCCTTGATCCGCAGCGTTTCTAATATCTCTTCATTAAATTGGTTGCCAAAGCTCTGACGTAATCGTTCAACAAGATTGTTATAAGCATTTCTATAATCATCTAAAGTGATGACGTCCCCGTTGACCACCGCAACACTGCCGCCTCTCTCGGATCTAAACGAACCGACACCCCAGAATACAAACACAACCACTATTGCGCCCAAAAGCACCTTGATTAACCAACTCGAGGCCTGGTCCCGCATTAATCTGAGCATATATTTATCTCCTCAATTCTAACGATATTTTGAGACATTTGAATTCATCTCGCGCTGCAAGACTTCGACGAGCTCCCTTCGGTCTGATCTCAGGGTCGAAGGGAGTCAAGTCGCAACGGGGAATTCAAATTTAAACTATTATCGAAACAGCCTTTCGCCGTCGATCGATCTTGGTTCCGACTGACTCTGAACAGAACGCACACAGATATTCATATTTGTCACCTTCGGGAATAACAAGCAGAAGGCGCTTGCGAACAGAAACTGCACGTCGGCATTTTGGGCAGTACAGCTCCGTGGCTTCAAGCTCTTTAAACATTCCTGCGTCGTCCTGTTGTTGAGCAAATGCATCCGGTGGATTCATAAAGTTTTTTGGACCCATACCCGCACCTTCTTTATGAACCATTCAGTTCAATCAGCAGAATTTTAAAATGTATCCAAAATCTCATTTATTCAACATGTTGTATATTATAAACAATCGATAATATTTGCTCTCTGCAATTTTGTCAACCCATACTCGTTTAAAATTTTATAATCTAACCCTCCTTGCCTTGTAGCTGTCGCCATAGCCGTCCAACGCTGACCCGTCCCAAAAACATATTGACACCTTTTACGGTTTTTGTTAGCTTTTGTTTTTCAATATGGGGCTGTAGCTCAGCTGGGAGAGCGCATGACTGGCAGTCATGAGGTCGACGGTTCGATCCCGTTCAGC
>JAQBHK010000203.1:0-9771 GCA_032127815.1 Desulfobacterales bacterium | reverse complement strand
TTCACATGGATGGTATGCAGCTCTGTTTCTATTAAGTTCGCCAAACGGCAGGCATACCTGAGAGCGATACTGGATGCCAAGTTGGTTTCTAAAGAAACGATTGTCTTAATCATGATTTTTATCCTATTTTAATCTGCGATGCTGATATCCAGGCATTTTTACAAAGGCTTTATACGGGCTTGCCTTGATCTTCGGCTCTCAGTGCATCAACGGCTTTTTGGATGACTGTGCGTATCTCGCCCAGCTTAAAAGGTTTGGCAATGAAATCGAAGGCCCCTTTTGCCAGAGACTCCCGGGCGACTTCTATGGTAGCATAACCGGTAATCATTACGACTTTAGTTCGCTTGGACAGGGTTCTGACGCGTTCCAGAATCTGGATACCGTCGATATCTTCCATGCGGATATCCGTCACAACGATATCGAACTCCTTTGCACTTACACGTTCTAAGGCCCTGTAAGGATTGACGAAAATTTCCACCCGGTGGCCCTCCTTCTCCAGGGCCGGCTTAAGGCGCTGCCCCACGACCGGCTCGTCATCCAGTATAAGAATATCGTATTGGTTGTCCATGGCGTTTACTCCTTATTAATTGTAGTGATCTTTTTCATTATTGTTATGTTCATCATGGCGCGTCTCTCTCATGTGCCGGCGGCTTCGGGCTCTGGGGATGCGGGGTCGTGAACCACCTGAAGCGTTTTATGAAGGCCTCTTCTTTGCCGGTAGGCCCGGATGACGTGAAACAGGATGACAAGGCAACCGGTGATGCCGCTGGCAAAAAGGAAAAACTTGCTGACCAGATTAAAATAGCGATCCCATCCCGGATCAATGGCGATCCAGCCCAACTGGCGCACATACATGGGAATGGCGATGACCCGGCTGATCACACACAAAAGAATAATGATGCTGGTCACCAGGCGGATATACATTTCATTGACCACTTTGACGCCGTAAACCCCCAGGTAAATTCCGACAAGTGAACCCAGGTAAAGCAGCATGGTCAGACGGATGTCCACAAATCCCAGGTAAGCATAGCTCAAGGCGCCGTAGGCGCCCATGAACATGGCCAGATAAAGTTCCGTGCCGGCGGCCACGGCGGTCGGTACGCCGAAAACATAGATCATGGCCGGCACGCCGATGAAGCCCCCTACGCCGATGGTGCCGGCCAGGTATCCGGTGGCGATTCCGACGGCCAAAATGATCCAGAGGCTGACCTTGACATCGGCCACTTTGAAGTAAATTATGGGCGGCAGATTGAGCCGGCGCATGAACTCGGCAATTTTCATGGATGGCCCGGCACCGGCTTCACCTTTACGCGAAGTCTTGATCACATCCCGCAGCATGGACACGGAAACAAATGTCAGGATAACAGCGAAAACCAGGCTGATGTAAAGGTTGGCTCCGGCCCCCTTGGCCGCGCCATGACCCGAGCCGCCTTTAAACAGCAGGTTGTTGATCGAGACCGCCAGCTGGATGCCTAATATGGCAGTTCCCAGTAAGAACACAGCCAGTTTCTTGTCTACATTGCCTGCTTCGCCGTGTTTACTGGAGCCGACCATGGCCTTGCCGAACTTGTGGGTAATGTTGCTGGCAACCGCCACGACCCCGTTTACACCTAAATTCATCATTCCCGGTGTCATGAAAAAGGCACCGCCGCTGCCGATGAAACCGCTGAGAACACCACCGATGAATCCCAATATGACCACCTGAAAGGCGGTGATGAAATTAATGTCGATGTAATGAAGAAAAAACATCTCGTGCATGCTTGCCTCCTGCTTAGAAAAACGTATGCGTTCACAGGTTCAGGGTTTACCGTTTAGGGTTGCTTTTCTTTTAGCAACCTTGACTAACCCCGAACCTTTGAACCCTGAACCTTTAAACCCGTGAACGGTTACGAAAAAACTTAGTCGATGCCGATCATTTTGAGTATCAAACCGGTAACCGTGCCGTATGTATAGGCGATCAAAGGAACAAAAAGAAAGACTACCACCGATGTCAGCCACTTGTATTTTTGATGCATATCACCGCCCATAAAATCGAGAATCGGGCCTTGAGCAGAAAAGACAAGGGTATAGATGCATGCCACCAGGGCAGCAAACGCTACAAATTTTACAACCTGGCGCTTGCCGAAAAGAAAACGGGCCTGCAGTTCGTCGGCGGTGATCACCGGTGTTTTCAGTCGTTGTCGAACGGCCAGGGCCAGCTCGCGCGTCTGACGTTGTCGGGCTTCATGCCCCTTGGAAAGGAAAATATCGCCGATGATCACCAAGGCACTTTTGTCGTTGCCTTTGACGGTCTCTAAAAGTTCGTTCTGGGAACCGTACACGGTATAACTCCCACCGGAGCGACCTCTGGCGACCAGTTCTTCCAGGGTTCGACTCAGGCCGGAATCATCTGCGGCCGGCAGTGCGTCATCATCTTCGACACCGCCGGTATATATTTCGGCTGCAGGCTTTTGGGAGACAGCTGCGGCCGGCAACGCTTGGGCGGCTTCATGCTCGGCGGCCTCTGGAGGCGCCAGACGCAAAAGCTCCACGGCGGCCCCCCACCTTTGCGCCAGCCGGTTGATCTGCTCGAAATTCTCGGATTCGGGATTAAAGACCTCTTGAATCCATAGAATGTTTGTTTCAGCCATGGTGCAGCGAACTTCCCGGCAGTGCTCCAGATCCCGGAGCACTTTGGGGATGTCGCCGGCAATGTCTGCCTGCTGAGGCATGTAGGTAACGGTGATGATACCACTGTCGGCCTTGACTCTCAGCTCGGCCTTGCGGGTGCGCTCGTCAGCGGCCAGGCGCAGTTTGGCCCGGGCGGTCAGGTGATGGTCGGTCATTGCTTTCAGGCTGGCCGCTGTCGGCTGGAATCCGGGTAAGGCGGCCATGGAGTGCAAAATCTCGGATGCGTTTTCCATGCTCATGTTGTGCAGATTAATGACAAGGTCATATTGCCCCAATTCATTCAGATCATGCCCGTGAACGTAGCGCGCCCACTTGGCGATATCTTCGTCGATTTGATCCAGATAGGCCATGGCCTTGTCCTGGGGCAGATTCAGCGCCTGCATGGCGTTTTTGACCCGCGTTTCCCGGGGAACCTCCACCGCCACCCGCAGCCGGTGGCCCACCCCCGGTAAGAGCAGGTGACCCACCCGGCCTTCATATACAAGATTCCCCGCGGGTGCATGTTCGCAGGTGGCCGCCGTAATGAAAGCCAGATAGAGTTCTTTCTCGCGGGCCAGCTTTTCGTGCATTTCCGGAGATTTGATCATTGAAAGCTCAAGGCGGCCCACTTTTATTCCATGCTCGCGGGCCTTTTCGACCAACTCTTTGCGGCTTGTTAACGGCCAGCCTGTCTTGTTGGCCAGGCTTTCGGCCAGGGCTTCGCACCCGCTGTGGGGCTGGCTGGAAATCATAATAATCGGCATTTTTTCCGCCTTTTTAATTCAGGTGATTGTTTAAACAACGGTCCTTGGTCTGATCACAACTCTATGCATATCAAAAAATGTGCCAAAATATGATTTTGTTGAAATATCAAGTCGTTATCTTAATGTAGTCCAATTGGTCCATACGGTTTTGTTTCAGTATGAAACCGAAGCTCTCGTGGCGTGACACGAATCTTGCAGTTAATTGAGCGCAATATCATGTTATTTGGTTCAATATCAAGCTATTGAGAGCAATGTCAGGACGTTGCAATGTATGTTTCAAATTGAAAAGCAAAAGGAGTTATGGCGGATTTTTACGCGAACCCTTAACTCAGCCCCAGGCGTTTCATCTTGCGCCAGAGGGTTGTTCGGGGAATTTTGAGGATTTGAGCGGCGAGCCCTTTTTGATAATTGGTTTTAATCAACACCTGTCGTATATACTCGCGTTCCTTTTTTTCCAGGGAAGGCCAGTCTTCCGAACTGTTAGCGGCAAGCCGTTGCAGATCCGGCGGCAAATCGTGGGGGCTTATGATGGATTCATCGGTCAGGGCGACGGCGCGTTCGATAATGTTTTCCAGTTCACGCACGTTGCCGGGGAAGGGGTAGTTTAATAGCACCTCCATGGTATTCGGCGCCAACCCTTTTACTTTTTTAGAAAAAGCCTGGGTGTATTTGGCCAGAAAGTGACGCACAAGCAGAGGAATATCTTCTTTTCTGTCGCGCAGCGGAGGCAGAGTGATACAGACAACGTTGAGCCGGTAGAAAAGGTCTTCCCGGAATGTTTGGTTGGTCACTGCTTCGGCAAGGTTCTGGTTGCTGGCGGCAATGATGCGAGCGTCCACCTGAATCGGTTTTACACTACCAACCCGCAGCAAGGTCCTTTCCTGGATAAACCGCAGCAGCTTGACCTGCATGCTTGTCGGCATTGCGCTTATTTCATCCAGGAATACGGTACCCATATGGGCCGCCTCCAAAAGTCCGATTTTGGTGCCTGCGGCTCCGGTGAAAGCCCCCTTTTCGTGACCGAAAAGTTCGTTAGCAATGAGTTCTTCGGTAAAACCGCCACAGTTGAACGACATAAAGGACTGATCCCGCCGCGACCCCTGGAGATGGATGGCGCGTGCGACCAGCTCCTTGCCGGTCCCGCTTTCACCATGTATCAGCACATTGCAAAGCAGGGGTGCCACTTTATCAATCAGATGGAAGACCTCTTGCATCAGAGGGCTTTGCCCGGTGATCGTCGGGTGGCGGGATCGGGAATCGAGGGCTTTTTTCAGAGCCTCCTTTTCCTTCACCATGCACACTTTTTCGATGGCCCTTGCGGTCAGCGCCCTGATTTCATTCATTTTGACCGGTTTGGTCACGTAATGAAACGCTCCGGCCTGTATAGCTTCAATGGCCGTATCTATGGAACTGTAACCGGTAATAATGATGACCTCGGTTTGAGGAAAGCGGTCTTTTATTGTTTTGAGCACTTCCAGGCCGCTCTGACCTTGAAGCATAAGATCACACAGCACTAAATCGAAGGGAACTTGGCTCAGCCGATTGAGGGCCGGCTCTCCGGCCAGAAATGTTTCCACCAGATAACGGTCCTTTTCCAGCCCTCGCTTGATTTCCCGGCAGACAATCGCTTCGTCGTCGATAACAGCGACCCGGGGGGGGTTATTCTCGTCATCACCACTCATTTTTTATTCCTGTAGGGAGATAGATTGAAAAACGCGTTCCCTGGCCGAGAGTACTCTTGACTTCGATTCGTCCCCCATGCTTTTTGATAATGCTGTAGCTGACCGAGAGCCCCAGGCCGGTGCCTTCACCTTCCTTCTTGGTTGTGAAGAAAGGGTCGAAAATGCTGTTCAATTGGTCGGCGGAAATCCCCTCGCCGGTATCCTCAACATCTATCTGCACTTCTTTCAAGGTATCGCTGAGCCGCGTCGATACCTTGAGCTCTCCGCCCCTGGGCATGGCCTGGATGCTGTTAATGAACAGGTTAAGCAGGACCTGCTGAATACCGCTGCGGTCAACGTTCATCGTAGGGATTCCGTCCGCTTTCTTTTTAGAGAACTTGATGTTGTGCAGGTGCAGTTCATTCTTGACAAGACGTACTGTTTTGTCCACGATCTCATCAATGGAGATATTTTCCATTTTAGGATGGCTGGCGCGGGAAAATTCGAGCAGGTTCTTTACGGTTTCGCTGGCCCGGTCGGTCTGAGCCATGGCTTCCTGGAAAAGACGCAGCCGCTCGGATTTGCCCATTGTCATGCCGTCCTCGACCAGGGACTCTAATATCAGGGATATGTTATTGATAGGATTGTTGAGTTCGTGGGCTATCCCCGAGGTTAAGGTTCCTACGGCGGCGATCTTGCGGGACTGCACCAGTTGTTCCTGGCGGCTCTCCAGCTCGCCCATCATATGGTTGATCGCGGAAATCAGCCGGTGGATCTCATTTCCAGGCTTTCCAAAGGGGGTAATTCTCAGATACCCCCCCTGGGCAATCTGTTCGGACTCCCTGGTAATACGCGCCAGAGGACGAATGATCACTTCAGTGATAAAAAAGACGACAAAGACTAAAAGGAGGATCAAGATCCCCAGGTTAATTACCGGCAATGGCACCATGCGCTGCAGTCGGCGGTTGACCTCCCGACGTTCGGTGCTGACCAGCTGGTCGGCAAAGAGCAAAAGATCCTGACTCATTCTGCGGATTTTGGACTGGAGTTCGAGGCAGCAGCCCTCATTCCAGGGTGTCTTTCTCAGCTCCTCCATAAGCAGGGTGTACTCACCGACATATCTTAAGAAGCGTTTGTAGTTCTGATCCCCGATAGCATCAATAAGGTTGGCTTTCTCTCGGGAGAGCATCATGGTCAGGCGATTTGTAAATGTCAGGTTCTCCTCATAACTGAACGCCTCCCGGGAAAGAAAGTAGTCCTTTTCATAACGCCGCATTTCCGTGATGGTGTTGTTGATGTCTCCGGACAGCTCAAAGAACTGCATCGCTCCGGTGAGGCGGTGGAAATTGCCGTAGTTAACGGTAATCATAATCGCCATAAAAATGAAACATGCAGAGAACGCCATGATTACCTGACTGCGAATTGTCTTGGGAAGAAACGGTAATCTGCTTAACATTTTTTCTCCAACATTTGAATTCATCCTGAGCTGTAAGCTGTGGGATGAATTCAAATTTAAAGATTAAGGTCAGGAATCTTGGGGCTCAATCCCGTAGCGTTTGACTTTTCTCCACAGCGAAACCCGATCAATGCCCATAATTTTAGCTGCCTTGGTTTTATTCCCCTCGCACTTTTCGAGTACCCACAGGAGATAGTGTTTTTCATGTTCTTCCAGCGTGGGAATTTCGGAAGAACGCCGCCGGTAGATTTCAATGGAAAGATTGTGGAAATTTTCCGGCAGGTCGTCCGGGCTAATGCAGGTGCCGTTTTCCAGAGCCACGGCTCTTTCGATAACATTCTCCAGCTCCCTGACATTGCCGGGCCAGCTGTATTGGCAGAGTAAATCCATACACTCTCTGTCGATGTTGTGGATTTTTTTCCCCATAGCCTGGCTCTTTTTCTCCAGGAAATGTTGTGCCAACAACGGAATATCACCATCACGATCTGTCAAGCAAGGTGAGTGAATGGTAATAACATTGAGGCGGTAATAAAGATCCTGGCGAAAATGCTCTTTATTCACATCTTCTTTGAGGTCGCGATGTGTGGCGGCGATAAAGCGTACATCCACAGGCACAGGATTCTCTCCGCCGACCGGCAATACCTCTTTTTCCTGAATGACGCGCAGCAGTTTGACCTGCATGCTCAACGGCATATCGCCGATTTCATCTAAAAAAACGGTTCCTCCGTCGGCCATCTTAATCAACCCGGCTTTGGCTTTGGTGGCTCCGGTGAAGGCATCTTTTTCATGGCCGAAAAGTTCGTTGGCCATGAGTTCTTCGGTAAAAGAGCCGCAATTAAAGGCGACGAATCTGTTTTCGGAACGGGGACTAAGATTATGGATGGCTCTGGCTACCAGCTCTTTGCCGGTGCCGCTTTCACCTAATATCAGGACATTGATGTCCGCGGGCGCGATCTGACGAATGGTTTTATTTACGGTCACCATGGCCGCGCTTCTACCCACGATAAAAGGAATCTGCTGATGCTTTTTGAGTATATCCCGAAGTTCCATATTTTCCAGCCAAAGCTTGCGCTTTAGCAGCGCTTCCCTGACAATCTTACGGACTTCGTCGATTTTATACGGTTTGGCGATGTAGTAATAGGCACCTTCCCGCATGGCTTGCACGGACGACTCCACGGTGGCGTACCCGGTAAGCATGATCACTTCGGTATAAGGCTGAAGCTCCCTGGTTTTTTGCAAGACCTGCATACCGTCCACCTGTTTCATTTTCAGATCGGTGATGACCAGATCGAAACTTTGTGATTTAAGCAAATCGAGCGCCTTGACACCGCTGTCCACCGAGATGACATCATATCCTTCTTTTTGAAGAATATGCTCCAGATTTTTACGGGAGATCTCCTCGTCTTCGACAACAATAATTTTTTCTTTAACCTGCCCCAACACTATCCTCTTATGTCCGAGATTGCCTGACTGTTAGGCTAAAAAGAAGCTAACTACTTGGCAATTGAATATGGGTTGGTAAAAATATAGTAAATGTTGCGCCTTCACCTTCCTTGCTGGCGACTTGTATGCGGCCTCCGTGCAGCTCAACAATACCGTAAATGATAGAAAGCCCCAATCCCGAACCTTTGCCTACCTCTTTTGTGGAAAAAAACGGGTCGAAAATCTTGGATATATTCTCTTCGGAGATACCACAACCGGTATCTTTAACCTGGAAACTAAACTCTTTATTATTCTCTTTATGTTGAGCCTTGATGTTCAGGATCCCCCCTGATTCCATGGCATGGATCGCGTTAAGCATGAGGTTGATCAGGACGCTTTGCATGCGGCCCGGATCCAAATTTATCTGAATATCTTCCGGTATCTGCACCTCAAGTTTGACATGCGCCGGAACTTGTCTTTTGATCGCATCGACGGCTTCATTGACCAGGTCAAGAAAATTGACTGTTTTGATTTTAAGAGAGCGTTCTCGAGAGAATTCCAGCAGCGCTTTAACGATATTTCTGGCCCGATCCACCTCTTTTTCCGTGCCGGTCAAAAGCTCCATTTTGTATTCCAGATTATTTTCTCCAATTTCTTCCAGCAGGATCTGGACGGACGTGGAAATATTATTGAGCGGGTTATTCAATTCATGGGCCACACCGGAGGTGAATCGCCCGAGAGACTCAAGCTTTCTGGCCTGAACGAGTTCTTCATTGCGCTTGTTCAGTTCATTGATCATATTATTCAGGCTGTCGACCAGATTTTCAAATTCATCCCCTGTGGATATGTCAGGGATGTTCATAAAATCGCCTCTGGAGATTTTTTTTATGGCATTTTCAATCGCTTTTAAGGGCCGGTTGACATTAAAGATTAAGAAAAGGGCGATCAGTATGGATAGAATAAAAACGGGTACCAGGGCAATTAAATGAATCGTTTTTGATTTTCCTGCCAGATCTTGAGTGAACTGCCTCTCTTTTTTAACGATTTTTTCCAGTTCGGTGGTTATTTTGTGGCCCTGCTGCTGAATAAATATGGTGGTTTCCCGGGGGATCAATAAGGTACCGGTGTTTTGCAACTCCAATAGCTCTATGAGCGATTTTTTATATGCCTTCAGTTCGATCAGCCGCTCGGGAAGATTTTTAGCCAGTGTATACCGGCCGTATTCAGACGTAAGATTACTTAAAATATTCTCGGCTTCATGAATATAATCGAGTGCTTGATCAATATTTTTTTTGTCCAGAGACAAAAAAAAGTTTTTTTCGTAGCGGCGGGCTTCCAGGATAGTGTTAAATAGACTGTTTTTTCTTTCTATGATCTGGAGTTTTTGATGGAGAATGTACTGGCTGTAATAGCTTCGAAACCATATGATGGCGCTGATGCCGATAAATATCGCAAATGATAGAATGACTTTTTTTCTGATACTGATTTTCATACTGCCTGGTCCTGTGGCGGATGTTTCATAACGACATCAGCGGTTTTGATTTTTTACAATCCTGTGGCATATTTTATGAATATCAGCATAGCATATTTATTGAATACCGTAAAAGAAATAGAGAATGGTCAGCTCCACGGTCAAAAAGAGCACCGTCATAACAGCACCCGCCTTGGCATAATCCACCGTACGATAGCCGCCCGGCCTCATGATCAAGGCATTGACCTGGTGGGTCGGCAAAACAAAGGTATTGGAGGCCGACAAGCCCACCACCAGGGCAGCCATCCGGGGATCTCCGCCAGCCATGACCGCCATGTTCATGCACAG
>JAQBHK010000202.1:0-4066 GCA_032127815.1 Desulfobacterales bacterium | reverse complement strand
TGCTGTTTTCGGAATGCATAGTTTCCAAAAATATCACGAGAAGCCTTCAACGCTCGTAAAAAAGAATCTTCCAGTTTTTGAAGCTCATCATCCGGCTTCTTGTTTATAATCACCATGGCCGAATTGAGAAATCCATCAAAGTCGGAAGATCTGTAGCTGGTGTATGGTTTAAGAGTAAATGCCATAAAACGCAAAACACATTCCTGAGCAGCCATCCTGTGATCCCGAATCCCGTTGTCAGTTGCCTTTTTAAACTCACGAGATCCTGCCAGTTTTTTTAATAGTTTTGTCGCTTCTCCCTGGTTGAGAGCATGTCTGATTTCCTGTGAAGACAATGGCAAACCGCCGGTATTAATTCGCTTGAAAATGTTGAACTTTACTTCAGGTGGGGTATCTTTTTCTATGAGGTACACAGTGACCTGAGTCTCTGTGATCCGCCTCTTAAAATTCCTTGGCAGTTGATCAAATCCCAATCCATCTAAATGTTGAAGAAATTCCAGCCCCGACAATTTAAGCTCTTTTTTTAAAACAAACCGATTAATTGCTGTTAGCCTTTGAAGCCCGTCAACAACCAGCCATTCATTCTCATCTGATGCGTCCATGTAGAAGGCTGGCAGGGGAATGCGGATAAGCATAGATTCAATCAGACGGCTTTGTGCAGCATCGCTCCAAATTCCAGCCTGACGCTGAAAATCGGGCATTAAATTAATTTCCTTTTCACGGATTCTGGAAATTAAAAGATCCATCGATAGGGGTTTTGTTTCTACTCGAATCAGTGTGGGGTCAAATGGCTTGGTGATCTGGTCGTCGCTTTCTGTTGTTTCAGGCTCGATTCCTGTACCGTCATCATAAATTTCTGGTCTTTCGCTATTCGATAAAACATTTTGTTCATTAGTATCTTTCATTTTGTTTTTCCCTGGCCATATCGCGGTAAACATTTAACGCTGCCACGCGGAACGGGTCCGGGTAGTTCGTTTCTTTCAAAACCAGCACCCAGTCTTTTTCTGCCATTATCAAAAGATGCATATCTTTTTAAAATAACATTTTCAATACCCCACAGCTACTTTGATCCGTATTCGGCTTGATCTTCACGGATTTCGATTTGATCAGCAGGTATTTTTACTACTTTTCCATCCCGCCAGATAACTATGCAATCACCGCAACGTTTGTGCTCTGCAATTGCATCGGCAACAGCTTTTTTCAGCGCTTCTTCAGCACGTATTCCAATGGGAATGGCTTTTAAATTCTTTTTTTTCATCTTTACTCCATATGTTGAACAATCAGTTCAAACAATTCATTATCAAGAATTTTAAGCTTGCCTGATTCTTCAAAAACAACCATTGAAGGCAAATCTCCAGAATTATCAAAAACAGCCCAGTAATCCAGCAAGGGCTTATAAATATTAAAAAGATTGTAAGTTCCTTTATTAAAACGGCGCTGTACAATATTTTCCGGGATATTGTGACCACCCCTTCTAACACGACCAGCTATACGTTCAAGGGCAATCTCAATAGAGCGAATCCATAAAAAAAACAAATGGATCTTATATCCTTTAGATTTCAAATCTTGTAAAAAATGCACGTAAGCTTTTCCCGACAACGTGGTTTCAATAGCAAAATCGACCCGGCTTTCAGCCAGTGAATTCATTTTTTCCAGCATAAGCCTGCCCGCCTTTATGGCCGCTTGTTCAGGTTTAAAGGGTGAAAGACCACTGGCAATCAAATCCGCATTAACAAATTCAAAACAATCTGCATAATTGGGCAAAAACTCTTTTGCAAAGGTTGTTTTGCCGGAACCGTTTGGTCCGGCTATTATGTATAGGTTTGGCTTTGGGTCTTGATTCATTTTTCAATAAATTCGGACAACAGCAACCTCCGGAAAAGCGTTCCCGGCCGCCGGGCAAACCACTTATGCACCGCAATAATAGGCCGGTAATTTTGCTGAATCTGCTTTTCCCGAAGCGCCGGATTGGCAATAAATGGTATGTCAAAATCGCGTTCGATCATGAAATTATATTTTTCTATTAAGTCTTTATTCTTAATGTTTTCGTAGCTTTAAAATGCACTTCTACAACGAGGAGAACTCCAATCACTATATTGGGGTGAGTGACAATTGCTATGACAGCCCCTATAATCATAGCCTTTATTGCTTTTAGCTGGAATTGATATCTTCTATCTTTGCTAAAACAGCATCTATTTCAATCTTTTCACTTTTATTAACATAATATTGGTGCTCCAGCTGATTCAAAAACGCATATAGCCAATTGATATTTTTGTAGACATTCAGGTATCTTTGAACAAAATCCTCTATTTCATTTCTGGCTTTTAGATAATTTCCCTCGGACTCAAGACCGATGGATTTTATTGCGTCTAAAACTAATCTCTCCAACCTTTCAAAATCATCTGTCTGTTCAAAATTATCTTGATAAGTAACTTCTAACAGCTCTATTAATAAGGGTAACGCTTCGGCAGTTTTTAAAAAATTCAGTGATGAAGAATGAAACAGTGAGTGGTCATATTTTTTCTGTCCCTTTATCCAATCGACATAATATCTGAGTGCATCTAAATCCTGAAACCGAATCAAATACGTTGCAGCCTTAATCTTATCTTCGAACTCATCCTTCTTAAAGGTTTCACTAAGAAAGTTAACAACTTTTTTTGGATTCTTTTTAATTAGCTCATCAACAATGTCCCATTTAAACGGATCGTTAATATCTATTAAAATTTGCTCCAAGTCTGAAAGATCCTCCGATAGTACTAAAGCCGCTTGCAGTGAAATGTGCCTGATTTCACTATCTCTTTCAGGGTTTCTGATATCTCGAAGTGCATATAGCAGGCCACTCTTGGTTTTGTTTCGCTTACAATAATAAATGTGGTTTATTATAGTATCATCAATCTCGATCCCTTTTTTTAAATTTTCTAAAATTCTTTCCGTGAGGTCTTTCATATCAATATGATTTTCAAGATATTCAATTCCTTTTCTATCATAGTCAAAAGATAGCATATCCAATAAGATAGCTTTAGGATATGTTAATGCGAATCTTCTAAAAAAATACCATAAGTAGATAGCATCCCACCGTATACTCCAGGACTTTTCTCCGGTTTTTATTATTGCCGTGTTAAAATCAACTTCAGCTAATCTTGAGGAGCACCACGTAGAAATCCATTTTTCTTGTTCTATGGCAACGTGTATATCTTTGTTATTTCTGAGCTTATTGTAAATATGTGTAATGGCAAACCAGTCCCAATCGTATTTGTTTATTATATCGATAGCTCGTTGCAACGTCACACTGTTTCCAGCTACTCTTCGTAAAGTATCAGCAGCTATATTTGAATAATTTAGGTTAGGCCAGTTATCAGTTCTTAAATTTAATAGGTCTTTAGAGGTGAAAGACGGCTTATCTTCCTGTTCGAAAATATTCTTAATCTCATTAATAAAGCTATTTTTATCGAATAGCAGGTCAAAATCTTTTTGGGTTCGCACTTTCCTAATCTTGTCCCAATCGGGTTCGGTACGCAATTTAAATTTATTATTGAATTTTTCGTTAATAAGCCCATAAAAACTTTGAAATAGATCCTTGTTTTGCCAACGTAAAGCATAAAGAAAACGCCAGACCTCCTCTTCATTTATTATATTATTTTCGTATTGGTTTATAATATGGCCTAAACATTGATCATCAGCCAGGTCTGCAAGCATTTCCTCTTTATAGTGACTTTTTGTATTCAAAACCTTTTTAAAAGCGTCAAACCGTGTATTTGTTTTATCGAAAAAGGTTATGAATTGTTTGGCTTCATTTCTGAAATGTTGTTTTAGCAGCGCCAAGGATAGATCGACTGACAAATCGAATATTTTTGGATCTTTTTCATAAGCTTTGGCTGCATTTATTGCTAAAAATGTAATATCATGATTTCCCATGAATAAATCTTTGATATCCCTATAATTATTGAGGAAATAGTTGATGATTTTTACAATAGACTTCGGAGAAACTGCTTTTTTGAAACCTGTTATTAGTTCTAAGCTTTCGTTAACAAGCCTTGAACGTCTATTGCTAAAGTCCAAGGGGTAG
>JAQBHK010000201.1:0-2510 GCA_032127815.1 Desulfobacterales bacterium | reverse complement strand
CCCCTTCCTGAATGGGGCTTAATATTGGTAACAGTGATGGGTTTTCTTGGTTTAATTTTAAAATTCAAAGTGTCTCCCAAGGGGATGCGGAAATTCGTTTATCGCTTACATACGACATCAGCAACTTCTTTAATAATGATTTTTCTGTTAGTGGCAGGTCATCTTATTGTTGACTGAGGAAGTCTTCGGTGAAAAGTGTAATTATCACATTTGTAATCGCCTTTCTTGTCTTTGAGTTTATTGAGCATGTTGCGTTTCCTTTAATTTGGTTTATTAAAAACCGAAACAAGAAATCTAATTACGGCGTGATAGGCATGATTGGAAAAGTTGTTGAAATTAAGCGATGGGATGAAACTGAAGGCCAAGTTATGATTAACGGCGAGCTATGGAAAGCTGTTTGCAAGGTTCCATTACCAACTGGTGGTAGAGCGGTAGTCCAGGGTATTGAAGGGCTTATACTGAAACTAAAACCTTACGAAGACTGATTAAAGAAATTGTATGAATATAGTCAAAAAGAGGCTTGTTTTGCTTGCGGCCTTCTGGTTGCAGATGCTCGCTATGACGTGCAGTTATCGATCGTATAGATATACAGGATGTAAGAATGAAAGAGAAAATAAATAAGCTAGAAATTAAACTTCGAAAAAATATTGAACTCAACGAGCAATCCCAAGACGCAAAAAAGCAATCGCACGCCAAATCTGATATCCGCGATGTTATTCGCCGCAGAAAAGGCGAGCCAGACAAACGAATTCCCCTGAATGTAAATAGGGAACAGATTAATAACTCAACTTTCGGGATTCATGATTCCGCGAAAAAATAATTTGCTGTCGCTTTGCGAACTCGCCTCTAAAGATGCCTAACATCAGCGCAGACCATATGTTCTAAAAAGTTTTGAGGTTTCGGAAGCGGTTCTTTTCTAATAGACGGCTATATAGGCGCTGATGAAAGGCATCCTAAGTGGCTCAAACAGCGCAAATCGCCATCAAATCATCCTTTTCGCTCCATCTGGGGACGAATCCCGAAAGTTGAGTTAAGAAATAGAAAATGTCAAAAAAATATCCTGAATGCCCATTATATAATCACGATAACTGCAAAGATCTTCATAATCCCCAATTCTGCGCTATTGTCAGGAAAGATAAAACCTGCCTTAGAAAAATAGCAAAACGTAAATCCAAGAAACAACAAGGAGATCAAATTAGTGGCGAGCGAAATTGTAAAATGGTTTAATGAGAAACATATTATCCCGGGTTGTAGTGAAGATGGAAATAAGGAGATAAAATGACGAAAAAACAAGATCGCTTGATGACTAGAAAGAAATTTGTTAGAATTTCCTCCGCAGGACTGTTGGGAGTGGGATTATTAGGGAAATCGACCGCTCTTTCGGGAAAGTCCCTGAAAAATCAGGTCGAAAAGAATCCTGAACGCCGCATGCTCGGCAGAACTGGAATTACAGTAACAGCATTAGGTTACGGCATTTACACGCTTGAGCGGTCTCAGGAAGGGGTGGCAGTCGAATGGGGTTGCGACGGTCTTTTGTACGGTAACGCACTTTATTTTTGGCAGGATCGTTACTACGTGAAAATAATGGCTTATGATATCGCACAGGAGACGGATAAATTACTCTCCAAAATCGCGGGTTCAATTTCCCGAAAGCTGCCTGATGTGGAAGCCTCCCCAAAGCAATTAGCCATATTTCCCGAAAATGGCAGGATCAAGGACAGCGATCGCTACATCAAAACGGATGTGCTGGGGCAGGACTATTTTCATGACGGCTTTCGGATGGAATATGATCGAAAAGGACAACGCTGGTTTAGATAGTTGCTTGTTTGGCAAGTTATCGCAAGTTATCGCAGGTTATTGAAATAATGTGTCACCGCCGGGAAACCAGGCGGTAAACGGAAAAAACAATATGAAACTTAAAAAGTATTCCTCAATATTAGCTATATTGCTGCTAAGTTGTTTCTTTTTGGCGTGCTCTTTGAGTAAAGATATCAAGTTAAGCAGCTATGCTCAGAAACAGGAGATACATGAAATAATTAATATGCTTCAACCAAGACTTGATGAAGGCGACAGGCTGTCTTCCTTTCAGCTTTATTTACTGTCTGCCTCTTACATTGGAATTCGCAACTACAACAAAGCGCTCGCCACGGCAGACTTACTCCAAAAGCAGATTAATAAGGGGGGCGATAGAACATTAGGTGGCTCCGATCTCACCGTTTATCCGCAAATCCTTCGCGGTTCTGTTTATCTGTACCAGAGGGAGCCTCAGAAAGCCATTCAGGAAGGCGCTCTTGCTTATAAACTATTGCATGAAGAGGGACGTGAGAGAAAAACATTTTATACATCTCAACTAATCGACATTTACGATATTCTGGGTGTTGCCCATGCGCTTGTCGGAAACAAGGCAAATGCTCAAAAAATTGCTAATTCATTACAAAATATAAGCATCACGGACATAAACGTCATGAACGGCCCCCCCAAATACAGCGCACTGGCGCGGATATACATGG
>JAQBHK010000200.1:0-3415 GCA_032127815.1 Desulfobacterales bacterium | reverse complement strand
AAATCGCGAAGCGATTTTATCGGATCAGGCTTTGGCCTTAAGGAGTGATTCATGAAAGAAGAACGACCATTAGGGGGAAGGATTTTTACACCGACGTTCTTGTTCTGTCTCTTATTTTTTATAATCGCCCTTTTCCTGCTTGCCAAACGATTTATGTACGGCCTTGGTGCGGTCACCAACTTGAGCGACGGGTATCCCTGGGGGATATGGATCGCTTTTGACGTGGTTGTGGGAACCGCCTTTGGCTGCGGCGGTTATGCCATGGCGCTGCTGATCTATGTTTTCAACAAGGGAGAATATCATCCGTTGATCAGACCGGCGCTGCTGACCAGCCTGCTCGGTTATTCTCTGGCGGGTTTGGCGGTGTTCATCGATGTGGGCCGCTACTGGCAAATATATACCATCTTTTTGCCCTGGTATTTAAACCCCAATTCGGTACTGCTGGAAGTTGCCATGTGTGTTGGTGCTTACGTTGTGGTGCTGTGGATTGAATTTACGCCGGCGTTTTTGCAAAAAATGGGGGCCGACAGCGCCAAAGCGTCTTTGGAAAAAATCATGTTCATTTTCATCGCCCTGGGTATCCTGCTGCCGACCATGCACCAATCTTCGCTGGGGACCGTGATGGTTGTGGCCGGCAGTAAGTTGAGTCCCTTGTGGTGGACCCCCTGGCTGCCGCTTCTGTTTTTAATTTCATGTATACTTATTGGGTTTGCCATCGTCATTTTCGAAGCAAGCGCTACAAGTTCGCGATACAAAATCGCGGATGAGAGCCACATGCTGAGCAAGCTTTCAGGGATTTTCCCATGGATGATCGGGATCTATCTTATTGTCCGTTTCGCCGATGTCGCCATCCGGGGACATTTAGGTCTGGCCTTTAAAGGCGATCTGCTGGGGAACATGTTTTTGCTGGAAAATCTGCTTCTGCTGGTTCCCATGTGCATTCTTTTTATGCCGGCCAGTCGTAACAATGCCCGTATACTCTTTTTGTCGGCGATCTCCATTATTCTTGCGGGTACTTTGTACCGTTTTAATTGTTATCTTATCGGATTTAATCCGGGAGGCGGCTGGACGTACTTTCCGGCAGCCGGAGAAATTTTAATAACTGTTGGAATCGTCTCCATAGAGATAATGGCATTTTTATGGTTCATTAAAAGACTCCCTATATATCATCGAGCCTAAACCTAACTTATTTGCACTACCAGGAGGCATTACATGTCAAAACGAATTGTAATTGATCCGATTACCAGAATCGAAGGTCATCTTAAAATTGAATGTGAAGTCGACAATGGCAAGGTGGTAGATGCCTGGTCATCCGGAACCATGTGGCGCGGCATTGAGGTCATCCTGCAGGGCCGTGATCCCCGGGATGCCTGGATCTTTACCCAGCGAATTTGCGGGGTCTGAACGACTGTGCATGCCATTGCCTCGGTCCGGGCGATCGAGAACGCGCTGAATCTGGAAGTTCCCCTCAATGCTCAGTATATCCGCAACCTGATGATGGGAACGCATGCCATGTTTGACCACATTGTTCATTTTTATCATCTTTGCGCTCTTGACTGGGTGGATATTGTATCGGCCTTAAAAGCCGATCCCAAAGCCGCCGCCGGTTTAGCGGAAAAGCTGTCCACCTGGCCCAAAAACAGCCAGCATGAAATGAAAGCCGCCCAGGACAGGCTCAAGACTTTTGTGGGTTCAGGTCAACTGGGCGTTTATGCCAGCGGCTATTGGGGACACAGTGCCATGAAGTTGCCGCCGGAAGTGAACCTGCTGGCCGCGGCCCACTATCTCCAGGCGCTGGAATATCAGCGTAAAATCAACAAAGCAGTCTCTATTTTAGGCAGCAAAACACCTCATGTTCAAAACCTGGCGGTCGGCGGCGTGGCCAACGCTATTAACCCTGACAGCCAATCGGCCCTGAACATGGAACGCCTCTATTATGTCAAAACCCTGATCGATGAGATCGGCGATTTTATCAAGAATGTATACATGGTGGATGCCTGTGCCGTCGGTGCTATCTATGCCGACTGGACCGCAATCGGGGCCGGGGTCACCAACTATCTGTGCGTCCCGGATATGCCGCTGGATACCAAGGGAACAAAATTTGAACTCCCGGGCGGTTATATTCCCGGCGGAGACGTATCCAAATTTCAGCCGATCAACTCTTTCAACGACGACCTCTTTGAAAAGGGCGTCAAGGAGAGCATTAAACACTCCTATTACGAGGGCGACTGGAATCGCCATCCCTGGGAGGAAGAGACCGTCCCCAACATGACCGAATATAACACCAACGGCAAATACTCCTGGGTAAAGGCGCCGACGTTTGACGGCAAACCCGCCCAGGTGGGCCCCCTTGCCAATGTGCTCAACATGTTTGCCGCCGGACACAAACCAACGGTAAAGTACGCCACCAATACGCTGGATACGGTCAATTCCGTCTTGTCCCTGTTGGGCTCCAGCACAAGAGTATCTGTCGCTTCCCTGCATTCAACCATCGGCAGAATTGCCGCCCGGGCCATTCGCTGTGCGGTTATGCATGACGCCTGTGTGTCGCAGTGGCAGGCATTAATCGATAATATCGGCAAAGGCGACACATCGACATTCAACCAACCGGTATTCCCGAAAGGGGAACAGAGAGGTTTCGGCTTCCATGAGGCCCCACGAGGCGTGCTGTCTCACTGGGTTGTGATTGAAAATGGGAAAATAAAAAATTACCAGTGTGTTGTTCCGTCAACCTGGAATGCAGCCCCCCGTAACAGCGATGATGCTAAAGGTCCGTATGAAGCGGCTCTGATCGGCACCCCGATTGCCGATCCTGAAAAACCGCTGGAGGTACTTAGAACCATACATTCTTTTGACCCGTGCCTGGCATGCGCCATTCATATGGTAAATCCGAATAAAAAAGAAATCATTAAAGTTAAAGCGTTTTGAGTCAAAATTCAACCTCATCGAACAACGATTGCCCGGAGTCGGCCGACTCCGGGCAATCTTTTTTAAATGTACTGGTACTCGGTTTGGGTAACATTTTGCTGTCTGACGAAGGTGTAGGCGTTAGGGCTGTTGAAGAACTTCAGCGCCGATACGATTGCTCTGATGCCGTCCAGATCGTGGACGGCGGGACCGTCGGGTTCGAACTTTTGCCCTACTTTGATGAGCGCAGCCATATTCTGATCGTTGATGCCGTGAAAGCCGACAACAAACCGGGAACCATAGTTAGAATTGACGACCCTCCGGCGTATTTCAGGTCTAGAACTTCTCCCCATCAGATCGGCCTGGCCGATGTTATGGGACTTGCCGCCATTTCCGACAACCTGCCCCCAAACATCATTTTATTAGGAATTGAGCCCAAACGGCTTACAACCGGCCTGACGCTTTCGAGGGAAATCGAGCAGAACCTAAGCCGCCTGGTTGATATGGT
>JAQBHK010000199.1:0-5085 GCA_032127815.1 Desulfobacterales bacterium | reverse complement strand
TGTTGGGCCTGGGGGCAACATGCGGAGGAATATTGAGCATTGCTTCAAAAGTTTTTTATGTCTACGAGGATCCCCGCGTTGCAGAAGTGGAAGGATTTACAGCAGGCGCAAATTGCGGCGGCTGCGGCTATGCCGGATGTTCAGCCGCAGCGGTTGCCGTGGTGGCCGGTGAAGCCCCGCCCAGTGTCTGCATTATCGCCGGCCCTGAATCGTCGGCTAACATAGCCAGCATCATGGGTGTCGATCCGGGTACCGCCGAACCTCTGATTTCTTACAATACGTGCACAGGCGGCGATAGAGCCGATGATAAATTCCATTACATGGGGATCGGATCATGCCAGGCCCTTTCCTCCATTTACGGCGGCCAGCGGGAATGCCCCATCGGGTGCCTCGGCTTAGGCGATTGTGTCAGGGCCTGCGCCTTTGATGCCCTTAAAATCGGGTCCCATGGGTATCCGGTCGTCAACGAACACAAATGTGTGGGATGCGGCGCCTGTGAAAAAGTCTGCCCCAAGGATATCATGACAATCAAAACCATGTCCCAAAGGCTGCTCCATCTCAACCAGTTCGACGACCGCATCGCCCCCTGCCAGCAGACCTGTCCGGCCGAAATCGACATTCCCAAATATATTATGCAGATCAAACACGGCGACTATCAAGGCGCCGTCAACACTATCCGGGAGCGTAACCCCCTGCTGCTGGCCTGCGGCCGGGTCTGCCCCCATCCGTGTGAGGTCAAATGCCGCCGAGGGCTTGAAGACCAGGCCGTCTCCATCAATCAGCTCAAACGCTTTGTGGCCGATTATGAAATGAATTCAGGTTCGCACCTGCCAATATCCGTTGCCCCCTCTACCGGCAAGAAAGCGGCTGTTATCGGCGGCGGCCCGGCTGGATTGAGCTGTGCCTTTTTTCTGCGCCGTCTCGGTCATGACGTTACTATCTTTGATGACAACCCGAAACTTGGCGGCATGATTCGATACGGAATACCGGAATACCGGCTGCCCAAGGAAGTTCTGGCCTGGGAAACCCAGGGAATACTGGATCTGGGAGTCAAACACAAAGCCAACGTAAAACTCGGCCGCGACTTTGACATGGGGTCCTTGATCGCCTCCGGATTCGACGCCGTTTTCCTGGGTATCGGTGCCTGGAAGGATTACACTCTGGGGGTTGAAGGTGAAAATCTTAAAGGCTGTTATACAGGAATCAGTTTTTTAACCAATTTTGCCAAATGGCAGCAGGAAACACCCGATAAAGAGCGGCCCTTTGTCGGCCAAAAGTGCGTGGTCATCGGAGGCGGAAATACGGCCATCGACTGTGTTCGCACCCTGGTGCGCCTGGGTGCTGAGGAGGTGTCGATCGTCTACCGCCGTACCCGCAAAGAAATGCCGGCCAATGAAGTTGAAATCGTCGCCGCCGAACATGAGGGCATCAATTTCGTCTTCCTGGCAGCCCCCACCAAGGTCATCAGCGATGAAGACGGCAATGTTACCGGACTGGAATACCTGAAGATGGAGCTTGGTGAGCCGGATGCCAGCGGCAGACGCCGCCCGGTACCGATTGAAGGCTCTGAGACCGTTCTTAAGATCGATATGCTGATTACGGCCATCGGTCAGGGGCCGGACGTTTTTTTCAAGGAAGAAAACAAAATGCTCGCCGCGAATCTGAAAATTACCCGCTGGAACACCATCGACTGCGAAGACGAAATCGCCCTGCAGGCCAGCATCCCTTACATTTTTACCGGCGGTGACTCCGCCACCGGAGCCGACCTGGTGGTATCCGCCATCGGCGCCGGAAGACGGGCCGCACGATCCATCCACATGTACCTGGCCGGCGAAGATCTCACACCGCCTGAAAAAACGCTGTTTAAAAAGAATATCCCGGAATCGATTTTGGAATCGGTGCCGGGGATCGTCAAAAAGAAGCGGACACCGATGCCCGAACTCCCGGTGGATGAACGCATTAAATCGTTTGTGGAAGCGGACCTTGTCATCACTGAAGAAGCTGCTCTTTATGAATCTAACCGCTGCCTGAACTGCTGTATTTACTGTTACAACCCGGACAACTCGCAAAACTAAAGGGAAAAGGGCATCGCTTAGGGCGCAAAGCGTTGATTTCGCTTTGCGCTCTTTATTTTTAAAAGAGTCCCAGCGCTTTGGCTTGTTCCCGAACTTGCAGGTACAGATCTTTCATAATAAAATAACACCAAACCGTCAGCGCAATAACTACAAACGAGACGACTATCTTTGTGGTTGTTTTATAACGTGGATGAAACCAAACCAGCGGCAATGCCAATGGGCCAAAGGAGAGGAGCGCAATCACAACAATTGAGGCAGAAAAATACCATTTTGTTTTGGGTTGATCGGGTTGATTTATAATCTCACCACAAAAAGGGCATTTAAGGGCCTCTTTTTCTATTTCTCCCGCACAAGAAGGACACGTTTTCATAGATTCCCTTCCAGAGACCTTTTAATCATCATTTCCTGGGACGTACGGCAAATCCCCGATTTCTTTCAGCGTAACCGCGGCTGGCCCATTTATCAAGACCATAGCTGAAGCTGAAGAGCCATGCCAAAGATCCCTTAGTCTCCCCGGACCAGACCCAGCTCCCGGTTGCATTTGCTAAAACAGTTATGTCGCCTTGCTGATAGAGAGTCTGCAGTTCCTCCATGGTAGGCATGCGCCAACCGCCGCCATCAACTGTAAGGCTTTGCACCCAAGACCGGGCCTCATCCCAAGTTGTATCTCTGTCCGGCCCGGCAACCCATTCAAAACCAGGCTTTGCATCTTGGGTCCCGTCCGGCCTTGACTGATAATTTTCAGATCGACTGGAACTAATTTCAGAATCCGTATATTTTTTTTCTCTTACTGGTTGAGATATAAGAGAATCTTCTATATATATCTCAGTCTTTGTATATTTCTTAAACCCTTCTGTTTCCAAAATAGAAGGATCTTCGATATTTGATGGCACACACCCTTCAAGCAATAACAGCATAGCCAGCAAAAAGCCGAAATATTTCTTCATGGAAACACAAAAAAAGCTCTGGCAAGAAATCAGAAATGCGCGGCAGATATGAGCACACCCTCTAGGAAAACTATGGCACTATTCTATAATTTCAAGAATAGCGCGGTTTTTTACTTTGGCGGAAGCAGCACTTAATATGGTCCGTATGGCTCGCGCAGTCCGGCCCTGCTTGCCGATTATCTTCCCAATATCTTCTTTTGCCACTTTAAGTTCCATTACCGAGATCTGCGAACCCTCTACTGCCGTTACTTCCACCTGCTCCGGATGGTCAACCAATGCCTGTGCAATGCGTGTGATTAAATTTTTCAAAGCAGTATCTCCTTTGTAGACAGTTGAGAAGAACTTAGGCCCCCACCTTATTGGATTAAAGTAAGGATATAATAAATAAATGCTAAATTCAAGGTGAATATTTTAACGGCAGGAATACATTGAGTATTTCGAGGATGACACTAAAGGTTGCGCCTTACGGCTTGAAAAAATGCACTTCGTGCAAAATGTTGAGCCTGACCCCAGAGGAATAGGTCCGCCCGGCGGAATCCTCCGAAGGAGGTCCGCAAGGCAGACTATATGCGTTCCATGAGTTTGCCAAGCTGGGTCAAATGCGCCCGTTCTTCGTCTGCTATCTGAATCAGCATTTTTTTGCTCTGGGGATTGCCGCTTCTATCAGCAGCACGCATGTACAGGTCAAGTGCCTGGGCTTCAATGGACATCGCCAAATCGATAATATCTTTTGCAGATTCTAAATCCGGCTGAAAAAGGTTAATATACTCATCAGTAGTCAGCCCTCCTTCTGCAACGTCACTAACAATACCTTTCTCAAATTCCTCACGGCTTACAGATATCCCCGTTATGGTAATGTATTCGCTATAAATACGATCCTGGTGCTTAATTTCTATGGCAGAAAGTTGCTGAAAAAGATTTTTAACATCATTATTTTTCACTTCCTTTATCATTGACAAATAGAAATCACGAAGACCATTCTCAAGAGAATAGGCAACGGCAAGGGTTTTCTCCGGGGTTTCATCTTCTGTAAACAATTCTAACCCCAAATCCTGACTGCCAAAAGCAGCCTCGCTTTTCCATGCTTTAAACCCGCCGGACAGATTATACACTTTGCCGAAACCCTTTCCTTCCAGCATTTGGGCAGCAACCCGGCTGCGCCCTCCCATTGCTCAGTAAACCACCGTAGATTTGTTCGGATCGATTTCATCAAGTCTTGCGGTCAGGTCCGGCAAGGGTATAAGCTTGGCTCCCGGGATATGGCCTTTTTCATATTCACTGGGCTGACGCACGTCTAAGATCGTCAACTCTTCGTGAGGCGTATCAGTCATGTACTTTCTGACTTGGTCCGAATCTATTGATTTGATGGGGGTTAAAAATTGTTTCCAGCGCATAACATCCTCCACATAATTTTTGATGAATCCGTAAATAAGTTATGAATTATCCGGGCTAGGCGGGCTCTGTTTCTGCAGGCGCAAGGCACTTACCAGTTCTTGCATATCTCTTGGAACAGGCGCTTCAAATTTAACGATCGTTTCCGTAGCCGGATGGACAAATTCCAGGCGCCGGGCATGCAGCATCTGTCTGGCGACCGCACCTAAAATGTCTGACACGTCTTTGCCTTTTGCAATGGTCTTCCGCGTCCTGCGGCCGCCGTATACGGTATCGCCAACAATCGGATGGCCGATGGCGGCGCAATGAACCCTAATCTGGTGCGTACGCCCGGTCTTTAAATTGAGATCAATCATAGTTGCACCCCGAAACCGTTCTTGGACCTGCCATGTAGTTTCGGCCCCGCGGCTTTTGCGGCTGGCGGTCGACATCCGCTTTCTGTCGGTTGGATGGCGCCCTACGGGCAACGAAATCGTACCTGAATCCGCCTGCACCTCACCATGCACAAGCGCCAGGTAGTTCTTTTTAATCTTTCTCGACTTGAATTGCCCGGCCAGGTGCCGAAGGGCAACATCGTTTTTGGCAACAACCAGAGTTCCGGAGGTGTCCTTATCGAGCCGGTGCACAATTCCCGGCCTAAGCTCGCCGCCAATCCCTTCAAGATCAGGACA
>JAQBHK010000198.1:0-17789 GCA_032127815.1 Desulfobacterales bacterium | reverse complement strand
ACCGCCTGTTGTAATAATTTTTCACATGCTCTTATTTTCTCGACCAGGGGATTGAAAGCTTCCGGGAAGTTTTGACCAAGCTTTATTTCCAACAATTTGAAAAATAGCCCCGAATTAATGCCGCCGACGGCGGCGACAACTTGAAGTTGTGAGGTACCCTCGTATATGGTAGTTATGCGCGCGTCTCGATAAAGGCGTTCAACCTCATAGTCCCGCATATATCCAGCCCCGGCAAAAATTTGAATGGCGTCATAGGTTACTTTATTACACATTTCAGAAGCATAATATTTGACCATGGGGGTGAGCAGACCGGCGAAACGATTCAATTCCTTAATTTTGGCGGCGCTCTCTTTCTCTTTTGTTCCGTAACGATTATAGACATGGTGGAGATCAACAGTCAGTGAGGCTTCATACATAAGGCTGCGAGCCGCTTCGATCTGGACACGCATATTGGTTAACATTTCTAAAACAGGAGCAAATTCGATAATGCTTTTGCCAAACTGTTTGCGCTGTTTGGCATATTGCAAGGACTGATGATAGGCTTCCAGGGCAATACCTGTGCTTTGAGCGCCAACGACCAGCCGGGCTCCGTTCATCAGCGACATGACATAGCGCGAAAGTCCCCGTTTACGCTCCCCGACAAGTGTTGCCCGGCAGTTTTTAAATTGAAGCTCGCACGTTGGAGAACCGTGGATGCCGAGTTTGTCCTCGAGGCGTCGAACCAGTAGGTTCTCGTCTTTTTCATACAGAAAAAGGCTTAATCCGCGGGCCCCTTGCACATCCGGCTCGGAGCGGGCAAGCACCAGCAGAACATGGCCGCACCCGTTTGAAATAAAATGTTTGACGCCGTTTAAGAACCAGCATGCTTCTTGCTCGTCGTAAGTCGCCCGCAGACCGATGGCCTGCAGGTCAGATCCGGCCTCCGGTTCCGTAAGCACCATGGCACCGGAGTACTCACCGGAGGCCATCTTGGGAAGATATTTGTCTTTCAGTTCGGAATTTGCATACAGGTGAATCGTCTCGGAGATTTCTTGTAAACCGAATAGCGTCATAAAACTTGCATCTGCCCGCGATACGATCTCGACCGCCATCATGTAAACGGTCATCGGAAAGTTTAGCCCCCCATATTTGCGCGGCAGGGTAAAACCGAACAACTCGGCCTGTTTAAGACGATTTATCATTTCCTGGGTACCCGTTGCATAGCTCACCACATTGTTTGCGAGCTTGCACCCGGTACGATCAGTATCCGTAGCGGCCGGTGCCAGAATCCCGGCTGACAGCTCACCGATCAGGGACAAAGCCTGATGACAGTTGTCGAGTGCATCTTCAAAATTATCCGGTGCAAACGGGTACGCTTTGTTGTCGGTATAGCCTTTTTCCCTAAGCTCTAAGATTACCTTAAAGCGTTCGTCATTAAGATGAAACTTGATATCCTCGTTGTCAGTGAAGTAATTCGCCACTTCTAATCCTTTTCCTTATATGCTTTGATCATCCTGGGAATAACCTCATTAAGGTCCCCCGTTATGCCGTAATGGGCAACGGAAAATATGGGTGCACTGGAATCCGTGTTTATGGCTATTATTCTACTCGACTCCTGCATGCCTGCCCGGTGCTGGATGGCTCCCGATATCCCGCAGGCTATATATAGATTTGGACGGACGGTAACCCCCGTCTGTCCTATCTGGCGCTCATGGCCGACAAACCCGGCATCCACGGCCGCTCGTGTGGCCCCCACTTCTCCTCCCAATACTCTTGCAAGTTCACGCACAAGCTGAAAATTATCTTTTGATCCCACTCCCATACCGCCGGCGACAATAATCCTGGCAGCCTTTAGGTTAACCTTTTTTTCAGCCTTAACGCGTTCGACGATTTTGAAAATCAGGTCTTGTTCGGTCAGGGTCGGATTCAGATCAACAACGGTTCCTTTTCTGGCAGGATCCGCCTCAGGCTGCCTGAAAACACCTTCTCGTACAGTTGCCATTTGCGGTCTGGTTTCAGGCGTCACAATCGTCGCGATCACATTGCCGCCAAACGCCGGACGAATCTGCCAAAGAAGTTCCTTCCAGATCTTCTTGCCGAACTTATACTCTCCAATCTGCAAGTCGGTACAATCCGCCGTCAGGCCTGTTCGCATGTGGGAAGCAATTCTGGGGGCCAGGTCTCTACCTGTGTGGGTGGCACCGATCAGCACAATGCTGGGCCGATATTCCTTGATAAGCTCCACTGCTATGCGGGTGTATGGCAAGGTAAGATAATGGACCAGCTGTGCATGATCGGCGACGCAAACCATATCGGCGCCAAAGGCTATCAAATCAGAGGCCGCATCGGAAACTTGATGCCCGATAATAAAACAGCCCAGTTCACAGCCCAGTTGGTCGGCCAGCTCTCGGCCTTTACAAAGCAGTTCCAGACTCACATCTGCAATGGTTCCCAAATCGTTTTCTATAAATACCCAAACTCCGTTTTCCATAATGTAATAGTATAGAAATTTCCTTTTTTAGAGCGGCGAAGCCGCGTTATATAGAATCGCGAAGCGATTGTATAATTTAAATGATATGCTCGTTGATCAGTTCGTTGATAAGCTCTTTAATGCCTGTTTCGGAAGTATCGAAACACTTGGGCTCATGAGCGGTTAATTTTACATTTTCTATATGCTTTATCCAGGTTTCGGATCCTGCAAACCCGCATATTTCGGCAGCACAGCCAACTTCAGCAAGACCCCAAACAGGTATTAAAAGCCCTCGCTTTGAGAGCATTACCCGTTCTTCTTCACTTTGCACAGAAGAGCGCGTCTGGGCTTTTTTCCAGAACATTTTGCGTTTTATCGAAGGCGGCCGCGGATTGGCGGCGGTATTAGTTACGGTGACAAGCAGCGGAATCCTGCCGCGAATGCGTTCGAATCCACCCTCAATGGCCCGCCGGATGACAATATCATTTTTGTCCAAAAATTCGATGGCTTCAGCAAATGTTACCTGGGGTATATCGAGTTTTTCGGCAACTTGGGGGCCGACCTGGGCCGTATCACCATCAATTGCCTGCCGGCCGCAGAATATAAGGTTAAAGGGACCATTTTTTCTTATGGCGCTTTCCAATACATGGGAAGTGGCCAGTGTATCAGCACCGGCAAACTTCTTGTCGGTCAAAAGGATGGCGTGATCAGCTCCTCTGCTCATGGCATCCTTTAGTACTTCGATCGCCGCCGGAGGCCCCATGGACATGACCGTGATCTCGCCCCCGTGCTTATCCTTGACATCCAGAGCCATTTCCAGAGCAAAGAGATCGTCCGGATTAACGACTGCCGGCAGAGCCTGGCGATTGACGGTTCCGTCTTCGCGCAATACGTCAGCGCTGATATTGCGAGTATCCGGAACCTGCTTCATTAAACAAACCATCCGATAAGCCATGCACACCTCAAAAAAAATCTGTTTTGTTACTATGTTACGAGACCTTTGAAAACTGCATGTTTTTGTTCGAGTCCAGGAAAGACGAAAATTTTAACCACAGGAATACACGAAGTATTTCGAGAATTAAAATTTGAGCCTGCCGCAGAAATCGGACAAAAAGGGGCGTTTTGCAAAGGTCTTGTTGTTTAAGCAACGCACAGGCTTTATATATCTACTTTTTTTCATACAGTAAAGCGATAAAATATATTTTTTGTGTGCCACAACGTGGCATTGTTGTCAAGAAAAAAATCGAATCTCCTGCAATCGCTATTATTGGTACTTCTATAATCAATATGTTCTATTATCATCCGCCATAGTTGGATAAGCGAAGTGAATGGGTTCAGGTCACTTTAGCCACCCGCCGAACGTATCGGATTTTCGTAAAAGCCAATAACGGATAAACTCATTCAGACAGAGCATGGCCCGCTTGGCGGTAAGAAAGGTGGGGACACCACCGGAATCAAGGGTTTTGCCAAATTTGTTGTAGATCGCGTCGGCGTCTGAAACCACATTGATTGATACTGCCACCGGTTTTTTATATTTATGAAAAATTTTAACGATGCGGGCGGCAATGTTATCTTTATTCTGATCGATTTCCGCGTCGGTCGTATGGATAAGGGCGCTGTGAGGAACAATGGAGAGAAACAGAGCATCCACGGACCCGGACCGCAGCATGATTTCCATACATTCTGCAAAAGTTTCGTCATCAGCCATAGGAGTTAAGTCCAACAAAGGATCGGCAACAGCCATGGACGGCAGTATCTTCTCAAGAGCCCGGGTGGTTTCGGCATCAAGTGCAGCTACTTGCAGGTCGCCAAGATTATCGGCGGCGCAAGTCTTTTCATAACCGGCATTGGCAATAACAGCCACACGATTGCCGTTTACCTGAAAACCGTTTAACAGCGCAAACGTTTTGATAAAATCGCCGTAGTCGATCATGGCTTCGGCCACAATCAGGCCGGCCTGTTTCATAGCCGCCTTGGCCACGGGGTATTCCCCGGCAATACTGGCGGTGTGTGATTCAGTAGCTTTGCGGCCGGCCACGGTCCTGCCGGCCTTGTATATCACGATCGGCTTTTTACTCATGGCCACAATATTGAAAAATTTGCGGCCGGCACATTGCTTAAACCCTTCGATGTAACATCCGATGACGTCCACCTTGGGGTCATTTTGGAAAAAATTGACCAGATCGCAGGGGTCGACATCGAGCTGATTGCCGTAACTGACGATCACTTTAGGGGCAATGGCATTTTTAAAGTTTTCGATTTCAACGATTCCCAGAGCGCCACTTTGGCTGAGAATGGCTACATTGCTGTCTTGTTCCAGTTTGACGGCAAATTTTTCCTGTGTAGTGAAAAAGGTGTTTACGCCTTTGACTGTATCACTCCCGGAATAAATGATGCCGAGGCAGTTGGGCCCCATTACCCGAAATCCGGCAGTTTTGGCAATGGCAAATATTTCTGATTCCAGCCCGCTGTTCTTATCGACTTCACTGAAACCGCCCGGAATGATAATAACCGCTTTTACCCCTTTGGGGGCACAGTCCTTGACAACGGCAAGCGTATCAGCAGCCGGAACGGAAATAATTACCAGATCTACCGACTCTTTGATATCCCGCAGGGATTTATACACCGGGAATTGTTTACCCAAAATATCAACACTACCGCCTTTGATATTGACACCGTAAACGTCTTTGCGGTCTAAATTGACCAGGTTGCCCATGATAATGTTGCCCGTTTTCTTGCTATCGGCCGTACTGACACCGACCACCGCAATGCCGGCAGGTTCAAAAAACGGTGCCATGGTCGCTAAAGGAGCGACTGTCAGGTCAACCGGCGGCGCCTGGCGTTTTTCGAACCGCGCAAATCCGTCAATAGCGATAAAGGTACCGTCCGGTGTGAAAATATACGGGTTGATTTCAAACTCGGTTATGACAAATTCAGTTTCAGCAGAGAAGTAATTTGAAAAAGAGACTGCCAGGGAACTGAATTTTACACCCGCATCAACAATTTTGGTGATATAATCGGTTTTCCCCTGCGAAATGTATTTTTTTTGAATATGGGTTGATTCCAGCAATGCCAGCGCCCACTGCCGGCTCATGGGAGCAAGTATTAGATTGGGGGGTGAATAGTGTTGGGCAAAATGCTCGGCATCCTGCCGCCTTTGGAAAATGAGATTACCGGACCGAAGGCTTCGCTTTCCCGGAATCCCAGCAGGCTTTCATTGCCCAACGCTTTAGAATAATTAATGTGTTCAACAAACAGAATACCTGCGACCTCCAGCTTTCGGTCCTCGAAAGCCGCCTGCATGCGGCCATAAGAGTATTTGACAAATTCCAGGTCTTTATAGACTGTTTGAACGCCGCCGATTTTTTGCTTGTGCGCGAGTTCCCGGGCCGCCACCTTCATAACGATTTTTTCACTGCTGAATCCGGCAAGCAGGCGTGCGGTGATCTCTTTTTCATCCCGGACCAGAATGTGAACCGGCGTATTGAGACCCAGCACCGCCAGGATAGCATATACTTCATGCTCAAAGAGCATGCTGCGATCCTGAGCGTGGGCAGCGGCCATGATCTGCTCAATTGCTTTCGCGTTGGTAGGATCGAGTTGATTCTCCATTGCCAACCTTTCACAGAATGTCCCGGTTGCAAAATGAGGCCACGAAGCGCAAGAACTGAGACCTCTGCTTACCAGCCCCGAACCTTGAACCAATGGTATGCGTTCACAGGTTCAGTGTTCAACGTTCAACGTTCAGGGGTAACTTTCTGTTGGGTTCACAGAATCAGAGTTTACCGCTGCCCGCCAGACGGTAGGCGAGTTTCAGGGTTGTCTTTTTCATGCGTTCACAGGTTTCCCGCCACGAGTGAAATTCAACGCTGTCTTTATTCGTTGAACCCTGGTCGCCTACGGCGCCGCCAAAGGCGGGTAAACCTCTGAACCTTGAACCTTTGAACCCGTGAACGGTTATCAAAAGAACACCGAATAGACGATTGCACCTATATGGGATTCAACGCCCACATTCGGTTGTTGGGTATCGGCATTCGAAATGTGTCTGAAGCGGTACTCCAAACCTAGAGCGGTTTTTCCCGACAGGGAAAAGGAAAAGCCGGCACCGACTGTGTTGAAAAAAATAAAACCGTTGGCCTGATCTGTGCTTATGACGGTGATATAGTGGGGGCCCACCGAACACAGCACATAACCGGACAACTTTTGTGTCAAGGGATACCTGTACTTTACGCCGAAACTGATACCGAATTCCACATCCTCCTCGTCGGGAGAGATCACCGGATTGATCTTCGGTTCCATAATAAAGGTAAGCGTGCCGCGATTATCTTCCAGTCGAGAAAAAACGCGTTTAAGATCGAAGCCGAGATGCCAGATTAATGCAATGTGCTCGTAAGAGCCTTCCGTAAAGCCTCCTTTTCCGAAACCTGCAATCATAGTTGATTCCGTCAACGAAAATTTTGATTGCAAACCGGACTCGGTCGCTTTTGCCAACGCTATCGGCGAGGAAATTATAACCATAACAACAGCTGCAAGCACGAAAATGTAGAGTTTCAATTCCAGTAACATAGTGAGTTTCAATTTCAGCGACATAGTGTGCCTAGGCCTCCTTTCCTTTGAGTGAGAACCAGCCTGCGAGCTGCAAAACATACCCGTATACCGCCAGATTCAAAACAATTACAATTACCCCCAACGCTGCCTGATGGCAGTGTGTGAGCCCACCGGGATACAAAACAGGTTCCAGGTTAGGTTTTTATTTGGGCCATTAAGTTCATGCCAAAATCCTTTTGATCGGCTTCCAGAACTACGATTAAAATACTGCCTTGGGTTTTGGTCATCGTCCAGGTCTTATTCTCCGCCTGTACAATCCCTGATTCTTTTGCTTTTGGCATGTAAGCAGCTAAAAAAGTATGATAAGCATCATCGGCTAGATCGCTATTTTGATATTGAATGAGTAATATATAAGCAGAATTATCATTCCCCTTATATTTTGCTAAAACACAATTCGTCTGTTTATGCTGAAAATCAAAAGCCAAAATAGAGCTCGGCACCGCCATTAATATATTGATAGAGCGTGTCGCGGTTATAGAGCTCATCTTTGTCATGTGCTTTCCATTGCCCCACTCGACTTGGCAGGTCTTGGCATAAACCCTTTGCACGTATCCTTGCACATGAAATTAAAACGAAAAAAATCAAAATACCAATAAATGGAAACGTTTTCATTGCCGGCCTTTTTCAAGAAAGGATTCTTTTACATATTAACAAAAGGCAAAAAAAGTCAATACAGCTAACCTTGATGATCTCGCAAAAAGGTTTACCCGCCTTTGGCGCCGCCGCGGGCGATCAGGGTTCATATACAAGACGCAGTAGATGGAACTTTTTTACGACGCCATCAACCTTACACTCACGATAACTCAAAGGATTAAAAGGTCCAAAGGAGAGCCTTTTGGCTCAGATGGCAGGTAAGGCCGCCCATTTTTTTTTATAGGTTGGGAAAAGTTGCTTACTTAACCGCCAGCGTCTTTAAGGGTGCTGTGGTTAGATATTTAACGGTATCAACCAGAACTTTGATTGAGAAAGGTTTTGCAAGGATGGCATCAAAGTAACGATCGTCTTGCAGCCAAGGGGTACCGGACATACCTATAATCGGCGTAGACGATTTTTTAGAATTGCGGATATGCCGGGCGACCCCGTTGCCGTCGATACCGGGCATACGAATGTCGGTAATCACCAGGTTAAAATGGCCTTCATCAAACTTTTTTATGCCTGAGGTACTGTCTGTTGCTATTTCAACATTGCAACCGTAGCGTGCCAGGGCCATTGTGAGCATAAGCACAATCGATTCTTCATCGTCTATTACCAAAACATTGCACATTGTTTTTTTCAATAAAATTAGATGGTTAAATATTCACCTCGCCACTCATACTTATAAATATCTCATTTTACTGACATTGTCAATAACATTTTGAATATTCAATGTATTTTCGAACCACTTTGCTTTATATCCAAAAATACGGTCCTTTGATTTGATGCTAAATATCGCTTGATTTAGGTAAAGGTCAGAAAAATTCTTCATGAGAAATCCGGGTTAAGAATGTATTTTGATATCCTCAAGTTTGGCCCAGGTTTCTTCCGAATACCAGATATCGGCAAATTCGTGGATCGAAGCCTGCTCTCTTTTGGCCATTTCTTCAGCAATCGGTTCTCTCAACAGGCATTTTATACTGCTAAAGGCTACCGCACTTTTCGAGGCAAAATCCACGGCGGCCTTTTGCGCTGTTTGCATTAAATTTTCCGCCGGTACGATCTGATCGACCAGTCCCAGCCGGGCCGCCTCATCCGGAGAATACATGGCGCCGCTATAGAGGATGGTTTCAGCATTTTTGCTGCCGACACAAAATTTGAGTATGGCGACACTGCCGGCAAACACCGAAGCACCGAAGGTAATTTCGTTTAATGCTATTTTGGCCTTTTCAGAGACCATGACCCGGAGGTCACAGGCGTTGGCGAGCATGCAGCCGCCGGCGATGGTATGACCGTTTAAAGCCGCAATTACAGGTTTGGGGAATAAAAACAGATAGCTGTAAAAATTGGCAAATTTTGTCAAATACCTGATAAAGTCATGCTTTGAATAACTCAAAAGTTCCGGAATATCGAAACCGAAAGAGAAGAATTTTCCCCGGCCTGTCAAAATCACGGCCCTGACCTCATCGCTTGTTTCCAGGTCTTGAAAACTGGTTCTTATTTCCCGGAACATCGGCTCGTTCAGAGCGTTTACCTTTCCTCGTGCCAGCGTTACTGTCGCAATCCCTTCTGTTTTTGAAACATGCACAAAACTCATACAACCCTCCTGGTCTGCGTTTCTCGTGAAAAATTTATTTTTGGTTGTGAAAGCAATAGAAAATCTGTATTTATATTATATCTTTAATGAACTCAAGCAAAGATCAATCTTTCTTAACTCGACAATCGCCCACATTAGGCAAAATAGAGTCAAAAATGACATCTGCCGCTCCGCATACGGCATTAAACTTGCGTCCGCCGCGTAAAAAACAAAGCGATGAAATGCTCGACAGCCTGGTTGAGAGCGAGGCGGAAGAAAAAGAGTCAGACGATGAGGAATACATCCTTTGCCGTCAATGTCTGCATGTGATCACGAGTTCGGCTGAGCGCATTACGGTCGAAGGATTGCACCGGCACACCTTTGCCAATCCTCACGGGATTGTTTTTGAAATAGGTTGTTTCCGATCTTCGCGAGGATGCGGCCATGCCGGTCCTGCCTCGGACGAGTTCTCCTGGTTTCAGGGCTACAGCTGGCGAGTGGCTGTCTGTGTCGGGTGTCTGACCCATTTAGGGTGGCTTTTTACCTCGACCGGTTATGCAAGTTTCCACGGACTGATTCTGGACCGCCTTGTAACCCAAAACAAGTAAGGAGTTAATCAATGGTAAAAAAATCGGACGACCAACAAGAGCAGCAGGTAACGGAGCAGGCAACCCCCCATAAAAAATTTTCTCTTGCCGAAGCTGCGGCCATCACCGGCGTTGCCAGCAACCATATTCAACAATGGATAGATCTCGGCTGGGTCAAGCCTTCGATCCAACAGGCCTCCGGAGAGGAAACCAGGGACATTTTCAATCGAATCGATATTTATGCTATCGCTTATTTGAAAAAAATTAAAGAGAGCGGATTTTCCAGAAAGTTAGCCCATGAAAAAATCAATATATATGCAGTCAATGAAACCGTTGAGAACTTTCCTAACATCAAAAGCCTCGGGATTGCCTTTTCCAGGGTGTTGACCGCAGGCCAATACGAAACCCAGGGCGCCTGGCTCATTGCCCCGGAATTGGACCAGGAAACCGAATGGGACAGTCTGGCCCTTATCGGAGAAAGGTTAAACCAGGGGGCCGATGATTTTTATATCCTTAATTTTTTCAAATTAAAAGACCGCATCGATGCGCTCATCGCCGAAATGAAAGGCTAATGGAAGCTTCCCATGGTGGAAGAGGAAAGGAGCTATCTCCTTTATTAGAGGATCACATAATGGACGCCAAATCAACTCTTGAAGAATTGGAACTTCCAAAATCAAATGAGCGACTTTTGCAGGAAATTAAAGAACGCAAGCGCATGCAGGATCGGATTGAGCGTTTGAATCATTTGAAAGAAGATCTCATTGGACCCGGCAGCGTTAATGCAAAGATTAAACTCATCACAGACGTAATTGTTGAGATCTTCGAGGCCGACTTTGCCCGGATCTGGCTAACGAAAACAGGAGACTTGTGTAATTTCGGTTGTACACATGCTGAAACCACGAAAGGATCGAAAGCCTGCAACCATCGAGACCGATGTCTTCATCTTCTCGCAAGTTCCGGCCGCTATACTCACCTTGACGGTAATCACCGCCGAGTACCTTTCGGTTGTTACAAGATCGGGCTTGTTGCCTCGGGAGATTGTTCAAAATTCCTCACTAACGATGTCATGCAAGATCCGCGTATTCATAATCACGAATGGGCCAGAACACTTGGCCTGGTTTCTTTTGCAGGATATAGGCTGCTTGCGGCTTCCGGAGAAGTTATCGGCGTTTTAGCGCTTTTCAGCCAACACGCCATTACGGCCGATACCGATGCCCAGCTCGAAGGTCTTGCCAATACAACGGCTCAGGTGATCCAGGCTACTGTGGCCGAGGAGGCATTGAAAGAGAGTGAAGAACGCTACAGGAGCCTTTTCAATAACAATCACGCTGTAATGCTGCTTGTTGATCCGCAAACTGCCGATATAGTAGACGCCAATCCGGCCGCGGTCTCTTTTTACGGATGGAGCAAACAAGAGCTTACCGGCAAAAAAATTACAGACATAAACACGCTTACAAAGAAGCAAGTGTTCAAGGAAATAGAGCGATCAAAGACACAGCAGCGCCGGCACTTCTTTTTCTCTCACCGTTTAGCGAGCGGAGAAATTCGTGATGTTGAAGTATACAGCGGCCCCATCAAGATACATGAAAGAGAGCTTCTTTGTTCGATCATTCACGACATCACATCTCGCAAGCGGGCTGAGGCCGCACTGGTCGAGTCTGAAAATCGTTTTCGGACGCTCTATAAAGAATCAAAGCAGAGAGAACAATTATACGAGTCTCTTTTGAAATCGATTCCGGACGCAGTGGCCATCTATAATCTCAACGGCGAGGCAACCTATATTAACCCGACCTTTACTCAAATTTTCGGTTTCACCATGAAAGACGTCAAAGAAAAACGTATCTCCTTTGTACCTGAAAGTGAAAAGGATAAAACCGAGGCGGGTTATGGGCAGATACTTCAGGGCGAACCTATTTCCGGTTTTGAAACCAGCCGGCTGACAAAGGACGGCCGGATACTGGACATCGCTTTGAGTTCTTCCTGCTTTTATGATCATGAAGGAAATGCTACTGGAGTAATTGTAATTTTGCGGGATGTAACCGAGACCAAAAAGACCGAGAGACAACTCCAACAGGCCCAGAGGATGGAAGCCATCGGCACCCTGGCCGGCGGTATTGCTCATGATTTCAACAACTTATTGATGGGCATCCAGGGGCGCGCCTCTTTAACACTGATGGACATGGATTCCTCTCATCCCCATTTTACCCATCTTAAAGGAATCGAGGATCATGTTAAAAGTGCCGCAGATCTGACCAAGCAGCTGCTGGCCTTTTCAAGAGGCGGAAAATATGAGGTCAAGCCCACGGATCTGAAAGAACTTGTCAAAAAAAGCTCTGAAATGTTTGGACGTACCAAGAAAGAGATAACCATCCGTCAAAAAAGTCAAAAGGAGATCTGGGCCGTCGAAGCGGACCAGAGTCAAATCGAACAGGTCTTGTTGAATATGTATGTCAATGCCTGGCAATCGATGCCCGGAGGCGGGGAATTACATCTTGAAATCGAAAATGTTACGCTCGATGAAGGTTTTGTCAAACCGTATGACCTTAAACCCGGGAAATATGTGAAAATATCCGTTGCCGACACCGGCGTCGGAATGGACAAGGCCATTCAGGCAAGGATATTTGACCCTTTCTTTACCACCAAAGAAATGGGCAGAGGGACCGGGTTAGGGCTGGCTTCGGCCTATGGCATCATCAATAATCATGGCGGCATCATAAACGTCCACAGTGAAAAAGGCCGGGGAGCCACCTTTAATATATTTCTGCCGGCCTCTGGAAAGAAAGTAACCAAAGTTAGAGGATCGACTGAAGAAATCGTCAAAGGAAGCGAAACGATTCTCCTGGTTGATGATGAAGATATAATTATTGATGTCTCCCAAGAATTGCTAAAAACAATAGGGTATAAGGTTTTGACGGCTAAAAGCGGAAAAGCGGCTGTTGAGCTTTATAAAGACAATCGGGACGACATTGACATGGTCATCCTTGACATGATCATGCCCGATATGGACGGCGGAAAAACCTATGACCGCCTGAAAGAGATCAGCCCTGATTTAAAAGTTCTGCTCTCAAGCGGCTATAGTATCGACGGCCAGGCGAGTGAAATAATGCTACGGGGCTGCAATGGTTTTATTCAAAAACCGTTCAATATTAAAGAGCTGTCGCAAACTATAAGGGCGATTTTCAGCAAAGGCTGACCCGCCTTGCCGATATGCTTTTAGCGTATTCATTTGCAAACCGTTATGAATTTATCATGCAGCAGCCGGATCAATGGGAGTACCCGCGAAGTTGATAGAACGAAAGATTCCAATCCCACGATAACACATCATGGCGCAGGATATAAACAGCCTTGTCGTGGCCCAAAACTTTGAAATAGCGATGATCCGGAGCCATCCAGCGGTCCAGGACATCCTGCACCTCGACCTTTTTGGCCCCCAGCCAGAAGCGCCGGGGGGTTTCCTCCCCGCGGTATCCGGCATAACATTCCACACGAATACGCATCATCTGCCCTTATTTTTGTTGAAATCAAGGTAAAATATACAGCTTGGTACTGTTTAATGTCAAATCGTTCAATAACCTCTACATCCGACCGTAAAGTATCCGGGCTGGCCTGGAAAGCCGGCGCAGCTACATTTAGTCGCTTAGTACTAAACACGACGCGTCGTTTTGTGTACCCCTTTGCACCGGTATTAAGCCGCGGACTGGGAGTCCCGCTGACAGCCATAACATCCATTATAGCGGCTACTCAGGCTACTTCTCTGCTCGGACTGCTTTCAGGCCCTCTGGCAGATCGGTTGGGTTATAAGATGATGATGATGCTCGGGCTTGGAATGCTGACGATAGGCCTGTTTGCCGGCGGCTTTTTACCGTTTTACGGTGTTGTCTTTACAGCATTGTTATTGGCCGGACTGGGTAAAAGTATTTTTGACCCTGCAATACAAGCTTATGTTGGTCAGCGTGTACCCTTCCAGCGCCGCGGGCTGGTAATCGGCCTGCTCGAGTTTAGCTGGGCCGGCAGCTCTCTGGTGGGAATTCCCCTGGTAGGCTTTCTGATCCATTACCTGGGGTGGCGAGCCGCATTTTTTGCATTGGGTATTGCAGGCCTTTTCAGCTTTGTGGCGTTGGCCGTATCAATACCCAAAGATGGAAAACCCCTTGACCGCGGCCAACCCGCTGTTTATTTAAAGGCCTGGCAGACGCTGGGAAAGCAGCGGTCCGCTCTTGGCGCTATCGGCTTTGCGTTTCTGATGAGTGCCGCCAACGACAGTCTGTTTGTGATATACGGGGCCTGGCTGGAAGAGTCGTTCAATCTGAGCATCATCGCCCTGGGTGTCGGTACGGGAGTTATTGGTGTGGCCGAATTGTGCGGAGAGAGTCTCACGGCGGCATTTTCTGACCGGCTGGGTTTAAAGCGATCGGTAATAATCGGCGCGGCCCTTTGTGTAATAAGCTATGGAGCGCTGCCTCTGATGAGACAATCCCTCCCTTTGTCGCTGGGCGGCCTGTTTTTTATTTTTATAACGTACGAGTTTACCTTTGTTTCGGCCCTGTCTCTCGCCACGGAACTTATACCCGAATTTCGGGCGACGATGATGTCGACCTTCCTGGCGGCAGCCGGCATCGGCCGGATGGCCGGTGCGCTGATCGGTGGCTCAATCTGGCTATCCGGCGGAATAATGCTGACCGCACTTGTTTCAGCAGCCATCAGCGCCATGGGGTTGATGGCCCTGATCTGGGGCCTTCGAGGCTGGAAATAAAAATTCACCTACTGCTTCTGAACAACGATATTTTGATAATATTCTTTTTGGGTTCCCTCAGGCACCTCAAATTGCTCATAAAAAACTCGATAGGTTCCCTTGGGAAGTTTTATCTTTACGCCGGTCTCTTTTGATAAAGCCTCGGCCAGCAGGCTGTTCAAAGGCTCTGGTATATCCTTTTGAACCGGCAGAAAAAGGAATGCGCCCGCCGGGCAGGAAACGTTACCAACAACCTCTCCTATCTCTGCGTAACCCACTATTTTTTCATCTAAATGACTTGACAAAACAAGCAATAAAAAAGGATCGCCCCACAGCACAGGGCATGCAACTTTTCTGTTATAGCTGGCGACAATTACACCGTGGGTTCTCACATAAGATGCTGAAGGACTGTTGTATGGATTCAAAAGATTTCCCATGTGGGGCAGATCGATAATAAACAGAAAGTCGTTGTCTATTATCAGGACGTCGTCAATTGCTGCTCCACAGTCCGGGCGCAATTTGGTAAGATCCTGAATCGTTTTAAAGCGCTTGGGATCAGCCAAAGCGAGCTGTTGTTTGCTTGGTGGCATAAGGTTGGGTATCCTGCTCTAGCCGAAGTTGAGCGTTTCAAATAGTGACGGAGCAATATAATACATACAACCTGTTTGCAAATCCGAAAGTTTGTTTGTCAATGAAATAAGTTTTATAAAAAATAAGCCGGCTAAACACTTGCCCGAAATTTTAGGAACTTGCCACTTTGATTTAAAGTCGTTATAGTTTATAATCTTGTTTCAAAGAATACAACGCAAATGCGGCTGAACATGATAGGTTGTTCATAATAAAAAATGAGGTGCACTATGGGTATGTGGCTTTATGATGATGCACATGATATGGAAGAGTTTCAGATCTTGCGTGGAGAAATCAAACGACTGGAGAAAGAATACCTCGATTTGCGAATCCAGCTGCGGGATACTGAGACGGCTCTCAGGTCCGATCCTGACAATGAATATCTTGAGGCAAAAGTGAAATATCTCAACAAAAGACTGAAGGATATAGAAAAAATGGGTCCCCGGCTTGCCTCTGACCACCCGTTGGAAATAGCTCTTTTCGCGCCGCCCCACGGGTGATTTAAAAAATCAAGAAACACGAACCCGGATAAACCGTAACAAAAGCAATATTTTTATCACGAAAGCACGAAAATACGAAAAAATAATATTTCGTGCTTTCCTTATTTCGCATGCCCCGAGGCATAGCCTGTTTTACCGGGGTGTTTTCGTGATTATTATTAATTGTTTAGCAGAAACCGTACAATCATTATTTCCAAGGTACTAATGCGGCAAAACAGACTTGACAGACAGCTGCGCATCGAGAACTGGAATCAGCCGGCACTGGACAATGCAAAAATAGGTGTCGTTGGTGACGATGACCTTTTGGCGTCACTATACGTAATGTCAGCATCAGCCTTGGGCATTAACCATATAGTTGCCCTGGCACCGTCTTTAGACCCTCTACTCGTTGAAACAGCCAAAAAACTAAACCCGCGCTTCATCCTGACCCACCTGGAAGGATTCTATACGCATCCAGTAATAGCTGAGTTTTTCAAAGGGTGCCGCCTCATCGTGGATTTAAGCCATTACGGACTGGCAAACAAGTTGTTGCTGGAGCAAGGGTTCCGGGAGAACATACCGATTATTAGAGGTTTTTGCTACGAAAAAAATGGTGACCAAGGGTTCAGAGTCTTTAGCTATCTGCGAGGACGAGAATGGCAAGAGCTTGAACAAATTATCTCTTTTTGTCATCTGCCCAACGGACATTTTGATGATGGTGTGCTGGATACGATTATCACCGGGATAGTGCTGGAAGAGACCAAGAATCTTTTAATGGGCCTAGACGTTTCAGATGACCTTATATCATATACCAGAAAACAACTAAACACACCAAATGATCAGCAGAACATATTGGTAGTCGGTTCCGGAGCTTTGGGCATTTTTGTGGGAATGGGACTCGCTTATTCACAATTTCAAAACATTACGTTTATGGACCCTGACGTCATCGAGATCACAAATCTAAACAGACAGGTTTTATTCTATGATGCCATTGGAGGCAACAAAGCTGAAATACTGTCTGAAAGGCTGAATAGTCTCTTTAACATGGACAACAATGCTCAAATTGCGTATTTCGATAAAGAGACCGACATTACATCCTATGATGCAGTTTTTGACTGCGTTGACAATTTCGAATCCAGACTGGCCTTAAGTGAAAAATGCAAGGAGCAAGGCAAAATACTGATAAGCGGCGGGACCAGTGCGGATGCAGGCCAGGTCGTAATATTCGATCCTATGCAAAACGGCGCTACTCCTGCGGAGTTGCTGGGCTTGTATGATATTGTCGAAAAGCGCAGCAAAAAAACCTATCAGCGGGAAAGAGCAGCCTGCATCTATCAGCCGGATCCTTCCGTCATCATGACAAATCAGATTACCGCCGGGTTCATGGTCGATTCCTATAGAATGCTCTTAGGTGGCCAAAAACCTGGAAATATTTTTTATGATTCGACAAATAATACGAGATTCTAAATATAATTCAAAGCAAGCAGGGATTGGATAAAACAGCGGAAATTGGCAGGATGATTAATGGATTGCGGAAGTCTATTGAGAAAAAAATCTGACCCCCGAGCCCTGATCCCTGTGCACTGGTGCCTTTAGGAAAGGAGGAAAGAGACTATGACAGATGTTGAGCCCAAAAAGGATCTTCAAATCGATGAAGCCGAACAGTTACTGCCGCTTGTCCTTGAAATCATGCCGGGACATGCCGCCGATGGTTTGATTGAAATATATGAACCCGGCAGCTACGAGGCCAAATCACTGCGGAAACTGTGCAATCGAACGCTGAACAAAAAGAATTTGACCTTAGAGGAGCGACTCATAACTGAAGATATCGCCCGGCAACTTGAAGGCGGAAAGTTGCTCTGCCGGGGACAAGAAATCGAAGGTACGGCACTGGAATTCGCAGTATCTGAACAGACGGAAGCAGGAGAAAAATACCTGTATGTGCCGATTCGCGCGATAAAACCTCAAGAAGGCGGGAATTAGTTGCTTGATTGTAAAATGTTAGCATCTTGTAGCAAACAATTCTTTTGATTATTATCTTAGCCCTGAGATGATTTTCGATTGACGATTTTCGATTGATGATTGATGATTTAAGGAT
>JAQBHK010000197.1:0-2561 GCA_032127815.1 Desulfobacterales bacterium | reverse complement strand
AGGGCGCGATGCTGGTATATAAAACCATGATCGGCCGTTACAAGAAGATTGTTGGCGTTGGCGGCGGTGAGCTTTTTGATGATTTTAATGAGTTCCTGAAGCGTTTCTTCAACAGCTTCAAAGGTCCGCTCCTCGGACTCGCGCTTATCCCCTGTGGCATCAATTCGGTTGTGGTACACGTAAACCACTTCATGATCCCGAATCAACCCACGGCAGTCATCCTTGTTCATGGTCAGCAGCTTGTCCGACCGAATAACTCTCGAGGTTTGCGGAATGGCTTGCTGAAGGATTTTGTTGCGATAGGCCGTTCCCTGGGAATTTTGTCCATCTACCAATACACTTCCGGTATTGTTTTCCGAAATGGCAATCTCTTTGTTCGGCAAAAGAGCAGCCATGCCCATTTGGGTGTAACTCGGCAGCATGGCCAGACACGGCTCGATGTCTGCCCCGTAACGATCTTCCTGCCGAATAAGGCTTTGAAGTTCCTGGCCCGCTTCGAAGCGCAGGGCATCGGATATGACGACAAACACTTTCTTTCGATTTTTCAAAAACGGTTGGACGTAATCTGTAAAAAATCTACTTTGAAGCGAAACAGGCGGCGCTTGCCATTTGGAGGCAGCATCCACAAGACGCTGCCAGTTGTTGTTAAGCGGCAAAAGATAGGTGTTGGAATACAGATTTTCCATCATGTCGGACAGCTTTTGCATGAGCGTAGTCTGTCCGGACTGGCTGACGTGGTAAACATATTTGCGATATAGCTGATCCGGCCGGTACCACAGTTCGGCATAGCGCTGTACACCTGCGACAAGGGATTCCGTTTCAAGATTGATTTCATCCAGCACTTGCATGAACTGGGCAGCATGCTCCACCGCCTCGTACAGGTGAACAAACTCCTTGTACCAGTGGCTTTGCCGGCGCTGCCGGACCACCACTGTGCAGGCTCCGGCAGAGATGGTGCGCTCCACGACGTTTTGTACCAAATCGCTGAGGATTTTCTGATCAATCAGTCGAAAATAATCCAGTTCCACCAGACTCGTGTAATCCTGCTTTTGAAGATCCTGCTCAATTTTCAGAAAATCGGCACACTCGTTTGACAAGATTTCAAAGGCTTTGTGATGACGAATGCTGTCTTTCCATCGTTTTAAAAACACCAAGGCATCGCCGATCAGCCGGATTCGGCCGTCGGTACCCATGGCATAGCAGGATTTGAAAAGCTCGATGACAAAATCCCGCATGCCGGCAGTCTCTGAGTCGTATCCGTAGTTTCGCTTGAGCTGGTCCCACAGAAACTTGTCCAGGTTGCATCTTTGGATCAGGTTGAATTTATCTTCTCCGCCTTCAGCTATCTCCGCCAGCAAGTTTTCCAGAATTTCATCCACCCGAGGTTCGGCCCCGGTGCAAACCGCCAGCATTTTCAAGCGAATCATGCCCGGGGTATCATCCGGCTTGATCAGATTCTTGAGCTTCTCGCGTCGCTTGGCGGCATTGAAGAAATCAGCATGGGTTTGGATAATCTTTACAAACTCGATCCCAAGTTCCAGTTCGCTCAGCCATATGCCTGCCTGGTCCGTGCGAAACTCACCATGCGCCAACAGCACATCCAACAGCCAGTTATCTAAGTCGGGCGGTTGCGGCCCTTCATGATACAAAATAAATTTTTCCTCGGGTTTTTCCCGCAGGATGTGATGCTTCACCCCGAATTCGTTGTTTTTGAGTTCTATCTTTTCAATTTCCGGCAATTCCAAGGCTTCAAATTCGTGCCGAAGCTCTTTTTTGGCGTCGTACCAGAAGACGATGCGATGCTTCTTGAATATGTTTGTCAGTGCTTGTTTTATTTTATCCATATGCCCTTTGAATCAGGCGACCATTTTGTCGCAACAGATCCTGAGTTCAGTCGAATCCCTGTACCTGGAAGTTGAAATTCATCCTTCCACTATCTGGTTTTCAGCCTGTTTGCGTTCAATGGCCCGTGCAATTAATGGCGCTTTTTTCCGAAGGCCCGCTATGTTCAACTCCCCGTCTTGATACATGCGGTACCATTCCCTGCGTTGACGGATCACCCGTTCATCGTCTCTCAGGTGAAGGCGATGTAGGGTATACTCGGCCTTGGCCCGATGCGCTTCGGGGATTGTATCGCTCAGTTTAAGCTGAAGCGATGGAAGCAGTATTTCAAACCAGCCGTCCTCAACCTCAAACGGGTCAAGTACCGTCTGGTCTGCATTCTGTTTGCTGCTGTTGATCCAACCGGAGGAAAACCGATAATTGCCCCATTCATAGGCCTGCGGTCTGTCATTTTTTATGCTCAGGTAGTGGTCAACGGTGCCGACCGGTTCAAACATCGCAGAATAGCCGCAAAGTTGCCCGAAGGCATCGGCCAAGCCCGGTTTCACCACATTCCAATACGGCTTCAGCTTTTTAGATCCCGGATGCGCTTCAAGCCATTGCAGGCCGGGCTGTCGGACCATTTCGTCAAAATGTGCAGGTTCGGGAGGCGGGTCGAAATGGATCATTTGGATTCCTTTTCCGTCGTAACAATCCAGCGCGGCCAGAATGTATCATGC
>JAQBHK010000196.1:0-7286 GCA_032127815.1 Desulfobacterales bacterium | reverse complement strand
ATTGCACAGATGAAACATATTCAGGTTTCAGGTGTCGGGTGTCAGATTTCGGCTTTAGCGATTCCCATTCCTGACACCTGAACACTGAAACCCGACACCAAATTTTAATACGTTACCGTATTTATGAATACATGTACTAAGACACAAAGGATATCTCTATTATTCTTTCTTGGTGCCTTGGTGTCTTTGCGGCAATAAAAAAAATGGTATAAGGAGTTGATGTAATGGCAAAAACATTCAAAAAACCCGAAGCCCTTTCCGACCAGACCACCCATTACTGCCCGGGTTGCACCCACGGGATTGCGCACCGCCTGGTTGCCGAAGTTATCGACGAGCTGGGTATCCGGGGGCGCACGGTCGGTATTGCACCTGTAGGATGCGCGGTCTTGGCTTATAATTACTTCACCTTTGATTTTCAAGAGGCTGCTCACGGGCGAGCTCCGGCAATGGCTACCGGCATAAAAAGGGTTCGGCCTGACCTGATTGTTTTTACCTATCAGGGTGACGGTGATCTGGCAAGCATCGGGATGGGAGAGATTATACACGCTGCCAACCGCGGCGAGAAATTTACCACCATTTTTGTCAACAATACGGTCTATGGTATGACCGGCGGCCAGATGGCGCCGACCACGTTGCCGGGCCAGCGCACCACGACTTCTCCTGCCGGACGCAAAGTTGAAGATGTCGGTATGCCCATTAAGGTTGCCGAGTTGATTTCCGCTTTACAGACACCGGCATATGTGGCCAGACAGGCCGTGCTAAAGCCAAAATATATTGTCAGGGCCAAAAAAGCGATTAAAAAGGCCTTTCAGTATCAGCTCGACGGGCGATGCTTCAGCCTGGTGGAACTGATCAGTACGTGCCCGACCAACTGGGGACTTACTTCTTGGGAGGCGGTCAAATGGGCCGAGGAGAATATGCTTCCCTATTTCCCGCTGGGGGAGTACAAGACACCCGAATAGGCCCTAATTATGTAAAGAATTCTAACCCAGAGGACCAGGCTTTGATTTCACCCCATAGGGGTACAACTATCTCAGATGGAGCAAATTAAATTCCAAATAATAAATATCAAACAAATAACAATGACCGAAATGGAGAAATTGCAAATATCAAGTTACAAATTACAAACAAATCACAATGACCGAAATTCAAAATAACAAACTTTGGAATTCCCTTGAGATTTGCCTGCCCGCCGTCTTTTTGGCGGGGTGCTTGGAATTTGTGATTTTAGACACAAAACTCCAAGGCAGAACCAAATATCTCTGACCCCCGCAATGCGGGGCAGGCTTGGCCCAAAGGACCAGGTTTTTCAGGACTAAATAAATGTCAGCCCTGCTATTTATACAATGTCAGGGTGGTTTTAGGAGGACTGCATGCAGAAAGAAGTCATGTTTGCCGGTTTTGGCGGACAGGGAATTTTGTTGATCGGAGATATTTTGGCGCACGCCGGTATGGAAGCGGGCTTCGAAGTGGCCTGGATTCCTTCCTATGGTCCGGAGATGCGAGGCGGGACTGCCTATTGCCTGGTGGTGATTAGTGACAGAACCATTGGTTCTCCGGTTATCAGAAACCCTTTGCACTTGATTGCCATGAATCGGCCTTCTTTGGAGAAATTTGCACCGCTGGTTAAACCGAACGGTGTGATCGTGATTAACAGTTCTTTAATATCCATTAATGCAGGGCGAGATGACGTTGATGAGCTGTTAATACCGGCCAATGACATTGCCCAAGAAGTCGGCAGCGTAAAGGCGGCGAATATTGTAGCATTGGCAGCTTTTGTTGCCCGCAGTAAAATCGTTGATTTTGATCTGTTGCGCGAGTGTGTCAAAAAACACTTTGCCGGTCGCAAAAAGCTTATCCCCATCAATATGGAGGCCCTGGAACAGGGCCGCAAAGCGGCCATGGGAATATGAAAATATCCGTTCCTGATAACATTTTATCGATAAAGCCCTACAAGCCCGGGAAGCCTCTTGAGGAACTGGAACGGGAATATGGTATTGCTAAATCGATTAAGCTTGCTTCCAATGAAAATCCACTGGGACCGTCTCCTATGGCCGTTAAGGCCATGCAGGGGGCTTTGGGCAAACTCAACCGTTATCCGGATGGAAGCGGCTATGATCTTATCAAGAGACTGTCTCAACATCTTAAAGTGCCGCCTGAGAATATCGTTTTAGGTAACGGTTCCGATGATATTATCGGTATGCTGACCTTGGCGCTGCTGCGACCGGGCGATGAAGTGGTTCTGCCGCAGCCTTCTTTTCTAATGTACGATATAATGGTTCGAAGCGCCGCCGCAATACCGGTGGCGGTTCCCTTAAGTTCTCTTTCCATCGATTTAAAAGGGATGCAGGACAAGATTACATCCCGAACCCGCATGGTTTTTTTGTGTAATCCCAATAATCCCACGGGAACCGCTATATTCAAAAAAGACTTTGAGGGCTTTATGGCCGGCTTGCCGCCTGAAGTGGTTGTTGTCGTAGACGAGGCCTATTTTGAATTTATAAGAGATCAAGGAAAATGTGCCAGTGGTATTGAGTACCTTGACGAAGCCAGGCCTCTGGTTACACTGCGTACCTTTTCAAAAGCATACGGCCTGGCAGGGCTGCGCATCGGTTATGGTATCATGCCTGAAAAAATTGCGGCTCTGCTGAACAGGGTCAGACAGCCCTTTAATACAAGCTCCCTGGCCCAGATCGGCGCTAAAGCAGCGCTTGATGATAAAGCTTTTTTAAAAAAGACCTTGGAAATTACGCATAAAGGTCTCGATTATCTGCATGCTGCCCTGGACAGGCTGGGGATTAAATATTTTCCAACTCAAACGAACTTTTTCCTCATTGACGTAGCAAAAGATGCTGATGAAATTTTTGAAAGCATGCTCAGACACGGTGTGATTGTACGATCGATGAAATCATATGGATATCCCCGATATATCAGGGTTAATGTCGGCCTTGCCGAGGAGAATGCCCGCTTTATGGAAGTATTGGAGAAGGTAATTTAAGTAAAGAATCCTGGCCCCATGGGACCAGGATTTGATTTCACCCGAAAGGGGTGCACCTATCTCAAATGGAGTAAATTAAGTTCCAAATAACAAGCATCAAATTACAAATAAATCACAATAACCGAAATTCAAAATAACAAACTTTGGAATTTCCTTGAGATTTGCCTGCCCGCCGTCTTTTTGGCGGGGTGCTCGGAATTTGTGATTTTAGATACAAAACTCCAAGGCAGAACCAAATATCTCTGACCTGGCAAAAGGACCAGGTTTTTCAGGACTAAATAAAAATATGAGGCGCCTTCTTATTACAATAGACGGGCCTGCCGGTGCAGGCAAAACAACGGTAAGCCGGATACTGGCCGAGCGTCTGAATTACAAATATATCGATACCGGTGCGCTGTACAGGGGGGTCGCGTTAGCGGCAATATCAGCAGGATTAAATTCAGACGATGATGAAAACCTTGAAAAACTGTGCCACACTCTGAAAATCAAATTTACAGCTGACGATCAAGGTTTGCGCCTATTATCGAATGATGTGGATATTACGGATAAAATCCGTACGCCTGAAATAACCATGTTTGCTTCGGCGGTTTCCGCCAGACCGTTAGTCAGAGAATACCTTTTGGACTTGCAAAGGGAAATGGGACAGGAAAAAGGCGTTGTTTTCGAAGGGCGAGATATGGGTACTGTGGTGTTCCCGGATGCTGATGTAAAGTTTTACCTGGATGCATCTCATACAACAAGATCTTGCAGGCGATACCGGGAATTGGCAGCCAAAACCAAACAGACCTTAGAGGAAGTTGAGAGAGATATGGCCAAGCGGGACCAAAATGACAGCACCAGAGAGTTGGCACCCTTGAAACCTGCCAATGATGCGATAATAATAGATTCTACTGAACTTTCTGTCAAAGCGGTTGTCGAGTTAATGTTGTCTAAGATTTAGGCACTTTGACTAATTGAGCGCAAGTCGAGGATACTCCAGATTCAAGGTGTCAAATAGCTTGTAAAAATAATCATTGTTTTTTCAAAATGGGTCTGATATCCATGTCGGTTATGCTGCCGTATGCAGATATAGTAAAAAAAATGGTTAGGGGGTATTTTGTTTAATGGATAATCTTGAAAAAAACGATTCAACTAAAGAGTTAGAGGAAACACAATCTTCTGAGGAATTTGTTCAGACCAAATCAGACGCTGTTGATATGCAGTCAATAGAAGAAATTGATGCAGATACACCTGTTGATGATGTGTCATCGGAAGCAGTGCAGGATCTGAGCGAAAAGACAGATGAAGTCCAAGCGTCAACGAACGATATCGAAGAACCTCAAGCGGTAGTTGATGTTGTGGAAAAAGAACAGGAAACAGTTGATAATTCAGAACAAGTTGAGACAACTGATGACATCAAGCAGGCGGATAAAGACGCTCCAGGTGGCATGGAAGAATTAATGGACATGTACGAGGAAAGCTTCAAGCGTTTTGCGGAAGGGGAGGTTGTTTCCGGCAGGATCATTTCGGTGGACAAGGATCATGTCCTGGTTGATATAGGATATAAATCAGAGGGTCAGATCCGCATAAATGAATTCAAAGACGAAAATGGCAACTTAAAGGCCGAAGTCGGCGACCTTGTAGATGTTATGGTTGAATGGTGGGATGAAGAAGAAGAGCGCGTCGTCCTTTCAAAGGAAAAAGCCACCAAGGTTAAAGTATGGGAAGATATCAAGAACTCGTATGATGAAGATGGAGTGGTCGAGGGCGTTATTGTAAATCGTGTCAAAGGTGGATTTTCAGTAGATATCGGGGTTCAGGCCTTCCTGCCGGGTTCCCAGGCAGACTTGCGGCCGATTCGCAATCTTGATGATATGGTTGGCAAAACGTTTTCTTTTAAAATATTAAAATATAATCGAAAACGCAGCAATATCGTTTTATCCAGAAGAGCTATCCTTGAGCAGAAACGCGAAAGCCAACGAACCGATACATTATCTGCTATTCATGAGGGCAAACTTGTTGAGGGCATTGTCAAAAATATTACAGAGTACGGTGTCTTTGTTGATCTTGGCGGAGTGGACGGTTTGCTCCATATTACCGATATCTCGTGGGGAAGAGTAAAGCATCCTTCGGAACTCTTTTCAGTCGGTGATGAGCTGACCGTAAAGGTTCTTAATCTTGATGTTGAAAGGGAGAGAGTCTCATTGGGCATGAAACAGCTGACAGAGGATCCCTGGACAACCGCTACGGAGAAATATCCGCTGGGTTCACGCGTCAGCGGGAAGGTTGTCAGTCTCACGGACTATGGTGCCTTTGTGGAGTTGGAAGAGGGGATCGAGGGATTAATTCATGTTTCGGAAATGTCATGGACCCGCAAAGTTCGGCATCCTTCCAAAGTAGTCTCCGTGGGAGAGGAGATTGGGGCTATCGTCCTCGACATCAAGCCTGAAAACAGACGTATATCTCTGGGCATGAAGCAGGTGGTTCCGAATCCGTGGGATGTCATCAGTGAAAAATATCCGGTCGGAACGACCATAGAAGGAAAAATCAAAAACATAACCGATTTCGGTCTTTTTATCGGTATCGACGAAGGCATTGACGGTCTTGTACATATTTCAGACATCTCCTGGACAAAGCGCATAAAACATCCCTCTGAGATATTCAAGAAAGGTGAACTTATTCAGGCTATAGTGCTTGATATTGAAAAAGAGTACGAAAGGTTTTCGTTGGGTATAAAGCAGTTGCAGACAGATCCCTGGACAACTGTAGCTGAGCGCTATGAAGTTGGTAAAGAAATTACCGGCACGATTACCAACCTTACCGATTTTGGTGTTTTTATAGAATTGGAAGAGGGAATCGAAGGACTAGTGCATGTATCTGAAATCAGTAAAGAAAAAATAAAAACCCCTGTTGGCAAATTCAACATTGGGGATGTCATCGCCGCCAGGGTTATGAATATCAACAGCGATGAAAGACGGATCGGCCTTTCAATTAAAAGACTTGAAATGGAGGACGAGCAGAGCTTGCTGAGTGAATATGTAAACAATATACGGCCTGCGACTTCAACTTTTGGAGAAATCTTGAGAGAGAATCTTCAAGAAAAATTAAACGGGGAATAGTAACCGGCTATCAAAATGTTCTCCCGCAGACACCCTTATCTTTTTTTTTCTTCTTACCTTCACATCTGTCGTAGCTGTTGCAATGCTAGGAATGTCACTGCTGTTTGTATTAGACAGACAGGCCTCTGACTTTGAATTTGGAGAAAAAGTCGGTATTATCGAGGTCAACGGAGTCATTGCGGATGCTAAAAATGTTATCCAAAACCTGAAGCATTTTCGGGAAGATAACTCTATCAAGGCGATCGTCATTCGGATCGATTCCCCGGGAGGTGCCGTGGGGCCTTCACAGGAGATTTTCAGGGAGATTAGAAAAACTTTAAACAAAAAGAGAGTAATCGCTTCCATGGGTGCCATAGCAGCCTCCGGCGGATATTATGTTGCTGCCGGCACCGACGGGATTGTTGCCAACCCCGGCACAATCACAGGCAGCATTGGCGTTATTATGGGATTTACAAATTATCAGGAGCTGCTACAAAAAATCGGATTGGTGCCTATTGTAGTAAAAAGTGGCGAATTCAAGGATATAGGATCACCGGTCCGTGAGATGACAGTCAAAGAGGAGACTATTCTCGAGGATTTTGCCAAAAAAATCCACAGACAATTTATCATGGATATTGTTGAAGGTCGCAAAATGGATCAGGACAAAGTTGAATCTTTAGCTGACGGTCGCATTTTTACAGGAGAAGAGTCCAAAGATTTGGGGCTGGTTGATCGGCTCGGGAATCTTGAAGATGCCATCGAATGGGCCGGCCGCCTGGGCGGCATCAAAGGGAAGATTTCCGCGGTTTATGCACGGGAAAAAAAGTTTTCCCTTTTAAAATACCTGTCGGAACTATCACAAACAGAGTTTTCTAACCGTATTTTGCAACCTTTTTTATCTGCTGAGTATATATACCGTCCCGGATAAACCTAACCTGGCTTTAGAGACTTTTGCAGAGCGCTCCTTGCCGGGAGCGTTTTTTTTTATTCAGAATTTAGCCTCTTAGTACACGTATTCTTAAATACGGTATCGTATTATAATTGGATAATTTATAATCACCGCAGAGTTCGCAGAGAAGTTGTTTCTTTTTTGCTTTCCGCTGAGAAGGCGGAAAGCAAAAGCATGCATACCTGTGGAATAATGAAATAACGACTTGTATTTCAATACAATATTACTTTTATAAAGCTTGAGCTATTCTCTTTTGCCGTCC
>JAQBHK010000195.1:0-16872 GCA_032127815.1 Desulfobacterales bacterium | reverse complement strand
CCTCCCTGTAGTTTAATTTTAGGGAGAAAGATAGCACATAAAAGAGATAAAAACAAGCAATATCAAGTTATTATGTTGTTTTTTATTGTAATTTATCGGAAATTTTATTAAGAAATTAACGCAACTTCGGGAAAGCTTGATTGCAACATCGATTTTTTGAAGGTTGTGCAAAGGTCTCAGTTAGTGCTGTATTAACTCATTCCGCATCCGGTTCCATCGAACCCAGTCGTTCAGGTCCTGGGCGATGTCAAACCTGAACGGTTTTGCAGCTGTGCCGTCCGGTAGGATGTTAATCTGCTGCAAGGACTTAACAATATAGGTCCACTCTTCCATGGATACAGGATGGGGGCCTGCTACCGGCTGAGGTCCTGGAACCGGTTCCGGTTTTTCGAGCGTTGCTTTTGGTTTTTCTACTTTAGTATCAAGGCGTTTGCTTACGGCAACCTCTCCATCGTAAACTTTTAGTACCGCCGAATTGTCCGTATTTACATTCATCCTGAAATCGGTACCGCGCACTCCGGCAACCGATGTCTTGGTGGTAATTGCAAAACGCCCTTTTGAACCGGAAAACTTAGGGACTTTAGCCCAGGTCTTGCCCAGGATAATGTTAATATTAACATCCTTTTTTTCGGTTTTTTGATCATAAACGACAGATTCAAGCACAAAAGTGGTCTTTTCATCAAAACGGATAAAACTCTTATCCGGCAGTTTTATTTCAACTCTGGATTTAGTGCCGGTGGTGACACGATCCCCTTGGGCCAACAGACTCCCCTTGGATAAAGTTTTGGGTTCTGTTACCCCTTTTTTGAATAATGAAGCATCACCTTCAAGCAGTGTAACCACTGCTTTTTCTGTACCGATTTTAATCTTGACGGCTTTAGTCCAAGCCGGCAGAGGATAAGATCCCAGGAGCAGAAATAATAGTATGACCGGTAAAAACTTTTTGATAAAATTCATTTTAGTGTCCCGAAGTATTGATGGTTTCGTAAAAAGTAAAAATTTCCTTGTTACGAATTCATCAAAGTATTAAAGTCAGTTTACTTTTTAAGCAACCATTAAAATGAGGCTATAATATCACAAAAGGATTAAAAATCAAATTCATCACTTATTAGTTTTTACAAGCCTTAACTAAATATGAGCATAAATCTTCAATGGTTAATGATTGTTATCGTTAATATGCATCCGTTTCCCGTTGACAAACAATCAGGTGTTGTTCTATCGTAAAAAATAGTTTCATGCCCTGTATCAAGACTTAGTCACGGTCATGCATACGGTGTTACGGGAAAGATAACCACAAATCAAGGAGGCATTTTATTTTTCCTGCCATAAGCCTCAGTAAAAATGGAACCCAAAACTTTTAATCACCCAGGAGTTGTCGCTATGAAACAAATTCTACTCAGATTGCTCGTCCTTATGGTGTTTTTGGCATCAGCGGCCTTGATGGGCTGCGCGCATATGGATACCTCCACAGATCAAGCAATAGGAATAATAGCAACGAGTGAGGCCTTTAAAAATTTCAAAGGAGAATTCGAAAATACCGAGTATTATAAGAGACACAAACCAAAATCTTTGGCGGTCCTTCCTTTCAAGGGTTTAGATGCGAAAAGCTATTCCATTGGTTTCGAATCTGAAAACCCCGCCGGTATTGTACGCAGGGGAATGTACAATCACATTGCTTCCCTGCCGTTCAGCGATCTGGAGCTTTATAACACCGACAAGCTTCTCAAAAATGCCGGTTTTAATGATGTCCGCAAAATCGAAGCCATCATTGCCGAAAATCCAACAAAACTTAAGAGCATTTTAGGGGTGGATGCTGCCGTTACCGGACACGTAACCCACTTTGATCGGATATTCGTAGGCATTTATTCCCAGATAGCCGTGGGTGTCGAGGTTAAGATGTGGGATCTAAAGACCGGCAATCTTTTGTGGCGAGCCAAACACGTCTCTAGGGCGCACGCCGGTGGTCTATCCGTCAATCCCATCGGTCTTGTCGTGGCCACGATTGCCTCCGTCTGGAACCTGCGTGCCACCGAAATGATGAGCCAGACAGACGATCTCTTCCGGGAGATTATTTCAACCATCGATTTGCCGGAATCGGAACGGGTGGCCCAGGTACCCCCGCCGCGGATCGATATGTTTGCCGCCATGAATACCGGCAAGCCTTTTACGATCGGGAAAAAGGTCGCCTTTCGACTCATCGGCGACCCGAACAATTCGGCTTATGTGGATTTGGGCGATTTCAAATCAGGCATCGAACTTGCTCCCGTGCCCGACAATGTGAAGCAGGCATTGCAGACCGAAGTGCTGGAGGCCATCAAAAAGACCTACAAGGATACCGGCCATACGCTGACCCCGGAACTGCTTGCCGCCGTTAAAGAGGAGCTGGCTTCGCGTGAAATCTTTGAAGGCACATACACAGTGGAACCCGGAGAACAGTCTTACGGAATGATGGCTAAAGGATACCTGGTCAGCCCGGCAGGCACCCAGGGAACCGCCCTTGATGCCGCTAATATTGTGGACATTGACGGCCTTCCGCCCCAGCCTGTCAAGGGTCTGACAGCAGAATCTCTGGACAATAAGATAAAATTGAGTTGGTCTTCCAACCCTGAGGACGATCTGACCGGGTATGAAATATGGTTAAGCTCAACGCCGCTTAGCGGCTACAGCCTGGCGGCAGCGAGCGAAAAAAATGAAGCTATCATTGAAGATTTGTCCAATTTTACCAGGATTTACGTCCAGATAAGAGCTTTTGATAAGGCGGCTAATGCCGGCGATTTCAGCAAGCACATCGAAGCTGTACCCCTGCCTGAACCGGGTCTTTATGATCTGCCGCAGCCGGGGCCGGCCTTAAGCGGAGTTGTTGCGGAGAAAATTCTGCTTGTGGCCGATAAAAATCCTTATACGGTGCTTTCCGATTTGACGATCACGTCCGGCGGTGTGCTCTACATCGAGCCCGGCGTCAAAATTTTATTTGCCCCGGATACGGCCCTAAAGGTCGCCGGCGGTGACTTTATGGCTTACGGCATGGGCAGCAATCCCATCAATTTTGCTCCACAAACAAGCACAAGTGAGCCTGGATCCTGGCAGGGAGTTATCCTGGAAAATGCCAAGCGTTCCGTCCTGCGCCACGTAACCATTGAAGGGGCGGCAACCGGTCTGACCATTGAAAACAGTGCTCCGGCTATCATTTCCGCGACTATAACCCGCAGTTCGCAAGCCGGCCTTTATCTAAAGGATAATGCCAAACCGAACATCTCTTGTTCTAAATTTGAGGGCAACGAAGGCCAGGGTGCCATTGTGATCGAGGGCGAAGGCCTGGCACCGGTAATTCGCAATAATGTTTTCAAAGACAACAATCCGTTTCAGGTTCAAAGCTATACCCCCATACAGATTGATCTTACGGGCAACTACTGGGGCCAGTCCGATCCCGAAGCAGATTGGTTTCTGGGTGAAGTCGTGTGGAAACCGGCACTGGCCAGACCGACCGCGCCCTGCCCGGTAAAATGAGCAACGCAGTATAGACGACCCCTATTAATCACTGCTGAACATATAAGTAAAAAATGGAGGTACCTATGAAATCCGGTGTGAAATATAGATGGCTGGCCCTGATCGTTGCGGGCACACTTTTTTTCTGGCAACCCTGTCAGGCCCAGGACCCTGCTATGGAACGAGTAGGGGATCACGGAACCATTGACTGGGTCGGGCAAAAAGTAATCGCCAAAGGAATAGGAGCTCCTCCTCAAAAATATTATGGTAAACCCCAGGCCCGTCCACTGGCCCTGCGCGCCGCCATTACGGATGCGCGCCGCAACCTTTTGGAAGTTATCAAGGGCGTTCACATTGATTCTATTACCCAGGTGCATAACTATATGGTTCGAGACGACACCATCCTTTCCAGGGTCGAGGGTATTGTTCAGAATTCAAGCGTGGATGACAAACAGTATATGTCCGATGGTACTGTGGAAGTAGTCGTTAGCATGCCGCTTACGGGTTCATTGGGAGAGGAACTCAACAATATTGCGTCCCAGCTGCCGGGACCTGCCGTGGGAGCGTTGCCCTCGCAAGAGGTGGACGCGCGTATCCGGGGTTTGGAGGAGCGCGTCAAAGCTCTGGAAGAGAGGCTGGCCGGTTTAAAACAGACAAATTACCAGCAGGAAGAGATGATTCTGCTCTTTAAGCGATACGTGGAAGCCTGGATGGATTATACGGCAAGCCGTCCCATGATGATTCAGGCCGGTTACGCTTCGGAGGATAAACTTGAAAATCTGAATAAAAAATTCGATGATCAGGAAGCCCGTCTGGCAGCACTTGCCTCCAGACTCGATCAGATGGCCGGTCGTTTGTCGACGCTGGAGTCTGCCGCCCAACCGGCCCCCGCAATCGAGGTCGCTAAACCCAAAACCGAGGTTGTCTACTCCGGCCTGGTGATCGACGCCCGTAATACGGATTTCAGACCCTGTCTAAAGCCTGAAATTTTTGCAAAGGGAGAGCTACTTTACCCTGGTGATTATATTGATATACAAAAAGTGGTCCGTCAAGGCTATGTCCGCTATTATCGCCAAATCGGAAGAGCCCAGCAGAGCGAACGCGTCGGCAAACTTCCCTACACAATCAACGCCAAGGGGACCTGGAAGGGTAATCGCAACCTGGCAGTTGACGATAAAGCTTACAGTACGCTGAAACCGATTATGGATGTTCAGGATGCCTTCCTGGCCACCGGCAAAGTGGTGATCGTCTTTTAAATTTGAATACAAAATATTATATGAAAAAAACGGTGCATAAAGGAAGGCACAAGGAGGTCTTATGAAGAGTAAGTCAATGTTTGCTTTGATAATTGTGGTGCTGCTTGTAATCCCCCTCAGCGCATATTCAGATCAGGGGCAGGACTACATTGAGAGTGGTGACAAAGGCGTAATTAACTGGAGCAAGGGAACTGTCCAGGCCACAGGGATCGGAGCTCCTCCGGAAAAATTGTACGGCAAACCGAGTGCCCGCCCTATGGCTTTAAGGGCGGCTAAGCTGGATGCCTATCGTAACATTCTTGAGGTGATTAAGGGCGTCAGAGTCGACAGCACCACAATCGTGAGGGATTATGCCGTTGAAAGCGACATCATTATGTCCAAAGTCGAGGGTATGGTCCAGGGTGCCGAGGTTGTCAAACAGGAATATCTTTCTGATGGTACTGTGGAAATTACGATGCAGATGGATTTGCGTGGTGGATTTTCTCAACTGGTTCTGCCTGCAGAGATCAAACCGCTGGATTCGATCAAACCGGAGATGCCGATTCAGAGTTCATCGGCGGTCTATACCGGCCTGGTGGTTGATGCCAGAGGGCTGCACGCACGGCCGGCCATGTCTCCGAAAGTACAGGATGAAAATGGTCAGGAAGTTTATGGATCAGCGTTTGTCAGCCGTGAATATGCTGTGCAGCAAGGTATGAGCGGGTATGCCAAAAACGTTGACGCCGCCCGTACAAATCAGAGGGTTACAGATAATCCCTTGTTGGTAAAAGGCTTGAGAGTGGAAGGCGCCGGACAAAGTGATATTGTAATCAGCAATGCGGACGCATCCATGCTCAGAAGCGCGTCGGAAAATCTTTCTTTCATGAAAAAATGCCGGGTTATGATTGTGGTTGACTAAGGGGTTCAGAGGTTCAGGGTTGAAAGGTTCAAAGGATCAGGGTTAACCCAGGACCTAGAACGTAGAACCCGGAACGCAGAACCCGGAACGTTGAAACTAATTTGTCCAAGCACCTTTCGACTGAATTCCAGTCGGAACAGAAACCTATCTACTCTAGCAGATAGTGGTTTAATATATAAAACATAAAGAGTTTTTGTTATATTCGATTAAGGAGGAATTATGGTTTCCAGAAAATTATTTTTTGTCATTGCCGGCATCTGTATATTTTTTCTGTCTGCCTGCGGGCCGCAGGCAGTGGCGCCGGAAGCAGAGTTTGATACTCCCGCGCACCATGTCAAAAACGGCCATAAACTGCTTAAGTCAGGCAAAACTGATGCAGCCTTGCGTGAGTTTAACCGGGCCAGGGAGCTGGATCCAAAGCATTCGCCGGCTTATGTCGGCCTTGGTCTGGTGCAAGGCGTGCAAGGTGAATTTGATCAGGGCTTTAAGGCTATGAAAATGGCGCAGCGATATGCCGATGGCCAAGAGCAAAAAGTTGACGTCGATGTCGGGTACATGCGGCTTTATATTATGGGCGGGGAAAAGGTGGAAAAGAATTGGCTAAAAGAGGTGAATACCAGTTTTAACAATGCGATCAGATACATCCCTGACCTGCCGGAACCGTATTTCTACATGGGGGTTGCTTATAAAAACTCGTACAAATTCCCAAAGGCCGCCGCTAATTTTACCAAAGTTCTTGAGCTTGACAAAGGCTTTGTTGCCGAAGCGGACAAAGAATATGCTATTGTTCAAAAAATCCAAAGAGCAATGCCCGGTTCCGAGGTTGGGAAAAAAATTGCGCTGCTTGAAAAAATAACGCGTGCAGATGCTGCGGCCCTTTTTATCGAAGAACTGGAAATCGATGCCCTTTTCAAGAAAGGAACACTAAAGAAATTCGATACTGCTTTTAAGGACCCGACAAAAACATTTGCGGCCGGAGAATACGGAAAAACCCCTCCGGCAACTGATATTGAGAATCATGTTCTCAAAGCAGATATTGATGCGGTCATTGCCATGGGGATTAAAGGGCTGCAACCCGGTCCCGACCACACCTTTCAACCCGAAAAAATTATAAACCGTGCTGAATTTGCCATGATGATTGAGGATGTCTTGATCAAAATTACAGGAGATAATTCACTTGCCACCAAGTTTATCGGCAGCGCATCGCCATTTCCGGACTTAAGAAACGATCTTCCGTTTTTTAATGCTGCCATGGTCTGCACCACGCGCAATATACTGGAGACTAAAAATGTCGCAACCGGTGAGTTCGCTCCCATGGAACCGGTTGCCGGCGCAGAAGCCCTCTTGGGCATTAGGACTTTGAAAACACAATTTTGATGTTAGCCTAATGGAATAAAGCTCAATTAGGCATTATTAGTTATTCGTTAATGGTTATCCGTTTTATAAAAACGAAATTATATCTTACTACAGGTTTGAAACATGAAAAAGTAAGGTATTTCCTTTCAAATAACGATTAACAGATAACAAATAACTTTAAGATAGCGGAGCCGTTGCAATGAAACTTTTAAAAATAAAATTTATAGTTATATTACTGACTTGTCTTACCATGAGCCCCTGTGCAAACGCTGATAACAAAGCTGTTTCAATTGCAATTGGAAACGGGACAGCAATGGTCAGCATGCTGGAAGGAAGCGTCCGGCGGACAATAAAAGGTGCGGTCGAAGCCAAGCCGTTGTTTGACGGAGATTTTTTGTCCGAGGGCGACCGCGTGACAACGGGAAAAAAATCAAGGGTAGAGCTCAAAATGCCGGACGGCAGTTATGTCCGATATGGTGAGTCGACAACTTTCGAATTGGTTTCAGCCGGTTATGATGTTCAAAAAAAGGAACGCAACATAAGCGTCAGCATGATTTTGGGGAAAACATGGGCCAAGGTGTCCAGGCTGTTCGGCCGACGGGGACGTTTTACAGTCTCTACGAAAACTGCGGTTGCCGGGGTGCGCGGCACTGTTTACCGGTTGAACGTTAACCAGGACGACTCCGTTATGGTAAAAGTTTACTGGGGTGAGGTTGTTGTTAACAACCGCCAGCAGGCACAGGAAGCTGCAGAGCCAGGAAAAATGATGGAACCCACACCGGTGTCGGGTCCCCATCCCGTGGAAGGCCCCCATCCTGTATCCATGGAAGAGTGGACCTATATTGTAAAGTCCTTGCAGCAGATAAATATCAACGCGGACGGCACCGTTACAAAACCGTTTCGGTTTGACATCAAACAGGATCTTAACGACTGGGTGCTCTGGAACAAACAGCGTGATGAAACCCTCGGCGAAATCTGAACAAAGAAGTTTGTAGGCGTTCAAAGGTTCAGGGTTTTTTCTAACCTTTACTAACTAGCCCCGAACCCCGAACCTGTGAACGGTTACATAAGTTAAAAGTGCCTGAAGTTTAGGCACTTTTAACTTATGGGCACTAGGTGCCCATACTCCACGACGCCAGATACCGTTTCTGCTCGGGCGTCAGGATGTCGATTTTAATACCCATGGAAGCCAGTTTTTCTTTGGCAATGGCTTTGTCGATTGCCTCGGGAACCGGAAAGACGTCGTTTCCAAACGATGTTTTACTTTTTACCATATATTCGATACTCAAGGCCTGATTGGCAAAACTCATATCCATGACACTGGATGGATGACCTTCGGCGGCGGCAAGATTGATCAGCCGTCCTTCCCCCAGAACATTAATGCGTCTGCCGTTTTCAAGAATGTGTTCTACCACCAGGGGTCTTAGCTCGCGTTTAGACTTTGTAATGCCTCCCAGCCCTTCAAGATCAAGTTCAACATTAAAATGGCCGGAATTGGATACAATGGCACCATCTTTCATGATCTTGAAATGTTCCTGGCGAATGACGTTGATATTACCGGTAACCGTGCAGAAAATATCACCGATTCTGGCCGCCTGCCGTATAGGCATCACGGTAAAACCGTCCATGACCGCTTCAAGGGCAGCCGTCGGGTCAATCTCGGTAATCACCACGTTGCTACCCATTCCACGGGCCCTCATAGCCAGACCTCTGCCGCACCATCCATAACCGCAAACCACAAAAATGGATCCTGCCATCAGGCGGTTGGTGGCCCTTATGATTCCGTCCAGCGTGCTCTGACCGGTGCCGTAACGGTTATCAAATAAATGCTTGGTCTGAGCGTCGTTCACCGCTATGATCGGGTATTTCAGGGCGCCGTCCGCAGCCATGCTTTTTAAACGAATGATACCTGTAGTGGTTTCTTCGGTTCCGCCGCGTACCCCGCTAAGAATTTCAGGGCGCTCGGAATGAATCACGGAGACCAGGTCGGCACCATCATCCATGGTGTATTGCGGTTGCATGTCAAGCACGGCATGGATGTGCCGGTAATAGGTTTTAGTATCTTCACCCTTGATGGCAAAAACAGGTATTTTGTCATTTTTCACCAGCGAAGCGGCCGCATCATCCTGGGTACTAAGAGGATTGGAGGCGCAGAGGGCGAGTTGGGCACCGCCGGCTTTCAAGGTTTGCATCAGAGCTGCGGTTTCGGTGGTAACATGCAGACAGGCGGCAGCACGAATGCCTTTCAGCGGCTTCTCCTTTTTGAATCTTTTTTTGATTTGATTGAGAACCGGCATGCTCTGACCGGCCCATTCGATGCGCAGTAAACCTTCCTTGGCAAGTTTAATGTCTTTAATGTCGTATTTCATCTGTTAACGATCTCCTTTTACATTGGTCATTGGTCACTGGTCAAATGACAAATGACTAAATCCAGTAGCAAGCCTTAGATTCCGGCCTTATCTCGCAACACATCTGCCATATTTGTTTTTTCCCAGCTGAATTCAGGTTCATTACGTCCAAAGTGCCCGTATGCCGAGGTCTTGCGGTAAATGGGGCGCAAAAGATCAAGATATTCGATGATGGCCGCGGGTCTTAAATCAAATACATCATTGACGATCTCTTTAAGCTGGCTTTTATGTATAACACCGGTTCCCATAAGATCCAGCATTACGGAGACCGGTTTTGCCACGCCGATGGCATAGGCGATCTGGATCTCACATTTTTTGGCAATGCCTGCGGCAACGACGTTTTTGGCGATGTGCCGGGCCATGTAGGAACCGCTGCGGTCCACCTTGGACGGGTCCTTGCCTGAAAAGCAGCCGCCGCCGTGGCTACCCTGTCCGCCGTACGTGTCAACGATGATTTTGCGTCCGGTAAGGCCGCAGTCTCCCATGGGACCGCCGATAATAAACTTGCCGGTGGCATTGATGAAATAACGGGTGTCGCCGTCGGTCATACCCCGGGGAATGACCTTTTTGATAACTTCTTCGATGATGGCTTCTTTCAAGTCTTCGTAAGTGACATCCGGTTTGTGCTGGGCGGCAATGACAACCGTATCCACCCGTTTGGGGTTGCCGTTTTCATATTCGATGGTGACCTGGGATTTCCCGTCGGGTCTTAAGAAATCGAGGGAGCCGTTTTTGCGTACCGTGGCCAAACGCTGGCTCAGCTTGTGTGCGAACATGATCGGCATGGGCATCAACTCAGGGGTTTCGTCGGTGGCATATCCGAACATGAGGCCTTGGTCACCGGCGCCCTGTTCTTTAAAAAGTCCTTTGTTGGCGTCTACTCCTTGAGCTATATCAGATGATTGCTGATCAATGCTGGTAACAACCGAACAGGTTTGCCAGTCAAAGCCCATCTGAGAAGAGCTGTATCCGATCTCACGGACGGTTCTGCGGGCAACCTCCGGCATATCAACATAACAGCTGGTTGTGATTTCACCGGCAATAAATACCAGACCGGTGGTTACCAGAGTTTCGCAGGCAACCCGGCCCTGTGGATCGTTTGTTAAAATTGCATCCAGAACGGAATCTGATATGGCATCGGCAACCTTGTCCGGATGTCCTTCAGTCACAGATTCAGATGTAAAAAAGAATTGTTCATTTTTCATAAATTGTCTCCTATTTTTTATTTATGTTTAATTAGAGTTAGATTGTCATGGTTTCAATATCATGTTGTCGATCAAGCGGGTTGTGCCTACCTTGACGGCCAGGGCCATCAATACCGGACCTTCAATTGTTTTTACGTCATCGAGGGTTTCAGGGTTGCAGACGGCGATATAATCAATAGTGGTTTCCGGGTGGGACTTTATCAGTTCGGATGCCGCCGCGATAATTTTGGCGGCATCTTTTTCTCCACTCGCAACAAGCTTGCGAGCATTTTGCAAGGATTGGTTAAGTGCGAGCGCACAAATCCGCCGGTGGGGCGTCAAGTAACTGTTGCGTGAACTCATGGCAAGACCGTCGGGTTCCCTGATGATGGGTGCTCCGATGATTTTAATGTCGAAATTCAAATCCTCAACCATCCGGCCAATAACAAGAAGCTGCTGGTAGTCCTTCTGTCCGAAAACGGCAACATGTGGTTTGACGATATTAAACAGCTTGGTCACAACCGTGGCAACCCCTTTAAAGTGTATCGGTCTGGAAAGCCCGCAAAGATGATCAGGGAGTTTGTCCAGAGCTACACAGGTTTGGTAATGGCTGCCATAAACTTCTTTTGCATCCGGTACAAAGAGTGCTTTTGCACCCTCTTTGCGGACGAGTTCGGTGTCTTTCTCTAAATCACGCGGATAGCTGTCTAAGTCTTCTCCAGGTCCGAATTGGGTCGGGTTAACAAAAATACTCACCACCAGATCATCTCCATGCTTCAATCCTTCCCGCATTAAAGAGAGATGTCCTGCATGCAGATAGCCCATGGTAGGAACAAAAACAATGGTGTTGCCTTTGCCCCGGCTCTGATCTGCGTATGACTGCATCTTTGCGATTGTATGAATGATTTCGATAACACTCACCTCAATATGTTTGCAAAATGGTATTAAAACAACACCGGTTAAATGTCAACCTAAGCTCTATTTTTAACTTAAATTACACCCCATCGAGCCAAAACACAATTAGGGCGGGGCCAGGGATCAGGGGGCAAAAAATGAGTTTTGCTTTATGAGTTATATCTCATTCAGACTGGCATTGTAAAATTCAGATGTAATTTGTTTCCTGAACCCCGACCCCTGGCCCCTGACAACTTTCAATAGATCGTTTTCGCTCAATTTAGGTCAGAGACTTTATAAGACCTGCTACGGCATCTTCGATATCAAGAAAGCAAAAGCGGTATGCTTCATAATTGAGCCCGTAGGGGTCGGCAATACCGCGATTTCTGGAGCCGTAGCGGGCATAGTGCCTGATTAGCCGAGTCTTGTCGGCCGCTTCCGGGTATTGGGTAAAAAGCGAGTCTTGGTGGGATTTTTCCATGACCAGGATCAAATCGGACCAGTTAACAAGGTTTTTGGACACGGGCTGGGCTTTGTGCTCAGTCAGGTCCACGGCGTATTCCTCAGCAACCTGTTGGGCCATATAAGTAGCTGAATTGCCGGGTAAAGCCATAAGCCCGGCTGATTGAGTTTTCAGAGCTCCAAGCTTTTCTTGAGCTGCCAGTTTTGCGAAAAGGCCTTCAGCAAAAGGGCTTCGGCAAATATTGCCCAGACAAACGAACAAAATATTTTTAAACTTTCCTGTCAAGCTCACAAATCCTTTCGGCTAAGAACCTCCGGGCGATTTCTAACGCTTTTAATCCCCCTCCCGGTTGCAGTTCTTCATGGCTACCATGGTTCCGCTCTCGGCATCGATTTGAAGTGTTTTGAAGGCACGTATATATTTTTTAGATCCTATCGATTCCATAATGTTTACAGACGGTGTCTGGCGGTAGAACCCTAATGTAACCATCCAGACGGTTTTGTCATCTGACAGTTCTACTTCTTCCAGCAGAATGTCTTCAAATTTCCTGGTATCATAGAGTTCTTTAAATAAATCGTAGGCGATTTTGACCGCAGTCTTGACTTCGATCATGATGTTATCTCCTGATTTGCAGACTTCACAAATAATGACAGATTACGGGGAAAAGTTTTTACAAAACGCTCCATTTCTAATCAAAGTGTTGGGTTCAAAGGTTCAATGTTCAAAGGTTTACCCGCCCTCCTGAGGCGGATAAAACTTTGGCGGAGCCTTAGGAGACCAGGGTTCATAGTTTGATCCATCATTTAATTACCTCTATGGAATCAATGGGATAGGAAAAAAGCGCGAAGCGATTAACTCTGAACGCTGAACCTCCTAACCCAGACCGACTGCATGTCCATTTTTTGCAATCACGCAGTATATAAAGGTCTACGGTCATTATTATCTGATGAATGACGAGGTCTGGATTTAAACACCAAACATTCCTATAAATTCGCATGCACAACCCCAGTCGTCAACCATCTTTTGCACCGGAATAAAAATACTGTTGACAAAACGGCAAGTTCATTTAAATTGAAGCTCTTTTATGAAATTGTAATACTTGAATTTTGCAAGCAAGGATACGCATTAATGACTCCTGAAGAAGAGCGGACAATAGCCCTGTGGGGCCAAAAACTCAAAAATGATATCCGCATGGAGCTTACCGTAACCGGGGATAAGCGCAGTAGAGCGTTTCAAGATTTCTGCGACAATTTAAGCCGCGTTGCTCCTAAAATCCGTACAAAAACGGAAAAAGAGGATGAGGCTAAACCGCCTGTAATCCGTTTCGGCAATGTTCGCTATCAGGCCATCCCAACAGGCAAGGAGCTGGAGCCTTTTCTGAGTGCGCTGGCCGGCAACGAAAGCCTGACCCTACAACTGGACGCATCGCTCCGTGAGTGCGTTAGCAACATTGAGATACCTGCGCGGCTAAAAATATATATCACACCTGCCTGTCCTTTTTGTCCGGTGGCGGTAAACCAGCTTCTATCCCTGGCCGCGGCTAATAAAGGCATAAAACTTACTATAATTGACGGCGCTCTGTTTCCGGAAGCTGCAAAATCGGACAATATCCAATCGGCACCCACGGTTCTGCTGGATGATCTGTATCGCTGGACCGGCGCGATTCAACTTACGGAAATCGCCGACATGATATTAAACCGTGACCCTTCACGGCTCAGTGCCTCATCATTAAAAGATATGCTCGAGGAAGGCAACGCCGCAGGTGTGGCTGAAATGATGACGGATAGTGGTAAAATCTTCCCGGCTTTTCTGGAACTTTTAGTTCACGAAAAATGGCCGGTGCGCCTGGGTGCCATGGTGGTTTTTGAAACCATTGCGGCAGAAAACAGTAAACTTATAGCCCAGGCCATCCCTTTTTTGTGGGAGCGTTTTTACCAAGCGGAAGATACGGTGAAAGGGGATGTTCTCTACCTGTTTGGAATATCCGGTGACGAGAGCTTGATTCCGCAACTCGAAACGGTTTTGAGCGGTCCTTATCCTGCCGAAGTTAAAGAGGCTGCCGCAGAAGCGCTGGAGGAGATCGACCGCAGCGCTCAATAGCGGAATTGATTATCTAAAATAAAATTCCGACGGCTGAAGACTTCTTTTGAGCCGTTTCAAACTATTTCCCTTCAACTTGAAAACGATCTCCGGGCTGGCCCTTTTTTCCAGAAGCGGTTTCATTAACTTATCATCTTTTAGTTTTTCAAAAAGACTCTCCATGCCCGCCCGCGTGTCCAGGCTGGATATTTTACCATTGATGCTGTCGAAAAGGCCGGTCGGTTTAAGTTTTGTGTTTATAAGTCTGTCGTACGCTTTAAGCGCAATCGGTTGCTTGTTCGGGTTTTCTTTTTTCAACTGTTTGGTCAGCGGTTTGGAGTCAATAATAAAGCGCGGGGTTTCGAATAGAAAAAAGCCGGAGAGAGCATCTTCCCGGCTGCTCATTTTTCTGAGCATCTTTAATGCCGTGCTTCTTTGGTCCGAGATTAAAATATCGCCCTTTAAGCACGGGAATTTGCGAAAGATCGCGGCTTTGACAAGCTCCGGTACAAGCCCTTTTATCTGGTGATACTCCGGGAATAAAACACAAGCAAGCGGTTTTGATCCTTGCACCTTGCAGCGCGTCTTTTCAAGAAAATGGCAGGGTTTTTTCAGCTTAATCAGCAGCTGATGATAGCGGGGATTCTGTTCACAACTCTGGAGCCCCAGGTAGCAATGCTGCAAAAAGAGGCTGGAGACGGGCGTATTTAAAACCAGACTGAGCCTGATCAAATCAAAAAGAGTGGCCTCGACAATAACTTCGGCCAGCCGGCATCCGGGTGCACTGCAGTCATCCGGACACTGCATTTTGCTTTCTTTTTGGGCAAGGTCTGTTTGGTGTTGAAAATAGCTTTCCATCATTCCACAATCCCGCTCATGCGCTCGTCCTAGATAGTGCCCATCCATAAAAAGTGTTAAAAGTCGATTTGGGCAACAGCCCGTCAAGATGTGTCCCGACCAATTTCCGCTACCGCGACTAAAGCCCTGAGACTCATGAACTGTCCGGCATGAAGAATTCATGAACAAGTGGCCTGATTTGGGCAATTTTTTCAAAATCCCGATCTCGGTGCAAAAAAAGGGCTTGTGCTTCAATGGCAATACAAGCAATACAACAATCGACCGGGCTTCTAACGGTGATACCGGACGTTCTAAGATCGAAATAAATCCTGGCCGCTTGTCGCCATGTGTCCTTTGTTGCTTCAAGATAATACTGGCTTGTCAAATATTCGTCGAGTCGTTGCCATTCAATCTCGTCTTTTGCACCCTGAAGTAATTCTAGCTGAATGAAACGGCTGAATACAATTATTTCATCGCCTGTTCTATCAAGAAACGCGTGCACGATGCTACCAGTTTTATCTTTTAAAACCTGAATCCAGACAGAAGTATCAACGAGAATCATCCTCTGGTTTCCCTTAATTTTTTATAATCATAACCCTCGTGAAATTCGATTGAACCGGCTAATTCGGTAAGATCTTTTCTTTTTTTCAGCTTGATATACTCTTGTAGCGCTTCGTGGATCAGATCCTTTTTTGTTCTGACCTGGCTGACTGAAAAGGCTTCTTCCAGCAAGCTGTCATTAATATCGATATTTGTTCGCATCACACCCTCCTGACATGTGCATTTAATGCATACTATACACATCGGTTGTGTATGGTCAAGGACGAAATGGCGAAATGGGGGAACGGTCGTGCAGAGATTGCATCAAGCAGGCACGTTCTGCACGACCGTCCCCTATGTCGTGTCATTTAACCATTGATTTTTTTAATCATTTCATTTAAGGTCAGGTCATAAAATCGTGTTACGATTTTATGAAACGCGGCTACGCCGCACTGTTTGGCGAAAGGTTTACCCGCCTATATTTGTGCGGGCACCGCACTTTCGCATTAAAGAGGTTGCTATCCTTTCTTTTATTTTCCGGCACGGCACGATCTAAACATCTTATACAGGGTGCCTTATGGCTCGACAAATAATAAAAGCCCTTCTTTGCTCAAAGAATGCTAAGAAGGGCTTTATCTTTTTGAGACTCCCGCAAGCCCCTTAATTTGAGGAATGTTCCGGAAGTTCCTGATCGTTTTTACCCGGCAAACCTAAAGGTTAACGGGAAACTTATAAACTTATGTGCGTATAATCATAAATTCTGCTACTGAAGGAGGAACGGCATATGACCAGTCAGGTCGAGATCAAGAATATGGCACTGTTCTGCGATTTCGAGAATATTGCTCTGGGCGTGAAAGACTCCAAGCATGCAAAGTTCGACATCCAGAAAGTGCTCGAACGCCTGCTGCTCAAGGGCAGCATCGTCGTCAAGAAGGCCTACTGCGACTGGGAGCGGTATAAGGAGTTTAAGGGGGTCATGCACGAGGCCGCCTTCGAGCTGATCGAAATCCCCCATGTACGTCAATCAGGCAAGAATTCGGCCGACATCCGCATGGTGGTCGATGCCCTGGACCTGTGCTATACCAAGAGCCACGTGGAGACCTTTGTCATTATCAGCGGGGACTCAGATTTTTCGCCTTTGGTGAGCAAACTGCGCGAAAACAACAAGGTGGTCATCGGCTGCGGGGTGAAAAATTCCTCCTCCGACCTACTGATATCCAACTGCGATGAGTTCATCTATTACGACGACCTGGTTCGGGAGGAAGCGGCCAAAAAGAAAAAGAGCAAAAAAATAGACTGTAAACCGAGTCCGGGCCTGACGTCCAAGAAGGGGGACCGTAAAACTGAAGAAGACAAAAAACAAAAGGCCGTGGACTTGATCATCGAAACCGTCGAGGCGCTGATTGCCGAGCGCGGTGAAGCGGACAAGATCTGGGGTTCAATGGTCAAGCAGGCCCTGAAGCGGCGCAAG
>JAQBHK010000194.1:0-8307 GCA_032127815.1 Desulfobacterales bacterium | reverse complement strand
CACGGAGCCAATGGAGTGATTAAAAAGCATATAGATGGTGTTTCGTTTTTCCAATTTCCAAAGCTTACCGGGCTTGCCGATGTCCGTCATGGTATTTTTACAAGAAACGCCGGAGAAAGCATAGGTGTGTACCGTAGTTTGAATGTAAGTTTCGATGTCGGAGATGACAGTCGTAATGTTAAACAAAACCGGAAAATTATTTCACGATGTATAGGGGGAGGCGACCTTGTTTTCATCGATCAGGTTCACGGGACCCGAGTTCTGACTTTTAACAATGAGAGTGAAATCGGTAATGCGGTTGCGGCAGATGATTTTTCCGAGAATTCAAATGCATACATTAAGCATGGAAAGAATGGCGACGATGCATCTGGTTCCAGTGATAACCTTGTTGGTGATGCCATGGTGACGAACGTTCGCGGGAAATTTCTGGCGGTGCAAGTGGCCGATTGCCAATCCGTGCTTATGTATGAGCCTGTTCGGCAGGTTATCGCTAATGTTCACGCCGGGTGGCGCGGCAGCATTAAGAATATAGTCGGCCGTACAATAAAGACAATGGAGCGAAAATTCGGCTGTTATTCCCCTAATATTGTGGCGGGAATCAGTCCGTCGCTGGGACCGTGCTGTGCGCAGTTTGTTAACTATCAAAAAGAAATTCCTGCAATGTACTGGAAGTACAAGGATGACAGAGATCATATTGATTTCTGGTCCATAAGCCGCGACCAGCTTTGCGATGCAGGCGTCTTGATTGAAAACATAGATATAAGTCAGGTTTGCACAAAGTGTGATACCGGCAATTTTTTTTCTTTTCGTGGAGAAAAAAACACCGGTAGATTTGCATCCGTTATTGGAATAAAATAGATCTTATGATCAAGTTTTCAGGTTAGTAACTGCTCAATTTTTAAGCGGTTGTTTTCTGATGATGGACAAGATGCCCGATGCTTGATGCTGGACAGTTAAAAGATAGACATTTATTGTTTTATCCAGCATCCAGTATCCAGTATCCAGTATCATATGGTTGGTATTATCTATCTATCATCATAAGGGATAGAAATACAATGAGATATTAATCTAATAGGTAACAAGCATATGTTTCAGGAAAATGTTCAGATTCTATGGAATAAAAAGGTAGGACCTTCGTATTACCGCATTGGTTTAACCTGTCACGAAGGCTATGGCATGGCCAAACCCGGGCAGTTTATCATGCTGCGTCTTCCGGCAAAGACTGCTCCATTCCTGCGGCGCCCTTTTTCTATTCACAGGATTACAACCTCAGACGGTCGCACAACCGGCATAGAACTGCTCTACAAGGTTGTCGGAGACGGAACTGACAAGCTTTCAAGATGTCGGCAAGGTGATAGTGCAGATATTCTGGGCCCGTTAGGCAATGGCTTCTCTGTTTTTGATAATTATCAACGTATCGCTATTGTTGCCGGCGGCATCGGGGTTGCTCCCATGCTTTTTTTGGCTATAGCATTGCAAACAAAAGGTGTTGATCTTTCGAAATGTACTCTTTTTTTAGGTGGGCACTCGACGGATGATTTGTTGTGCAGGGATGATTTCAAACGCTTGGGGATTCGGATACATATTACTACAGACGATGGCAGTGCAGGAGACCAGTGTTTTGTTACCCACCCGCTGGAGATGGCGTTAGAGAAGGACCGGGCGGATATTATTTACGCCTGCGGTCCAATGGAGATGCTTAAATGTGTTGTCGGGATAGCTGAAAAACACAAGATGCCATGCCAGGTATCCATAGAAACAATCATGGCTTGCGGCATAGGGGCATGCCTTGGGTGTGCTGTTGAAAAAAAAGACGATGCACTCATATACATGCATGCCTGTATGGATGGGCCTGTTTTTGACGCTGAAATCCTAAAAATTAATTGACTTGCGCAAAACCATATGTTAGACACTCTCTTTCAAACGGCCCATTTGGGGCTTTTTCCTTGTCCTAAAAGGCGTTCTTTTGCATGAAAAAAGAGAGATTACGTACTCTCAAGGATCTGGCATATTTCAGTAGTCTTGGATTGTCGGTGGTCCTTTCAATATTTATCGGGCTGGCTGTAGGTATATACCTTGACCGCAGGGTATTTAATACAACACCATGGCTTACGTTGGTTTTTCTTGGGCTTGGGATTGCAGCAGGATATAGAAACATTGGACTTGCAATAAAAAAAAGCGGAAAACTCTGACAGGAAAGATATACTTTGGAGATTCAGCAGCGCATCTTGAAATTCGTCACCCGTGCAAATTGGATTCTGTTATTTGCTGCCAGTATCCTAGGATTCGCCTTATTGCCGCCTGATGTTGCACAGGGGATTTTATTTGGGGGCCTGATCGTCACCGTCAATTTCCACTTGCTGTCCCGCACCCTGAAAACGGCCCTCACTCCTCCTCATCTTTCCTCATTGAGTGCTGTTTTAGCTAAATATTATCTTCGTTTTATTGTCAGCGGTTTCATTATATTTGTGCTTATATCCGGTCACTATGTTGATCCTTTAGGTCTGTTTATCGGTCTTTCGGTTGTGGTTGTTAGTATAACGATAGCAACCATGTGCGAATTAAAACATCACATTTTCAAGGAGGCAACTTAAAGTGGTACATCCATATCTCTTTTTTGTAAAACTGTTTGAAGCGATCGGCCTTGGACATTTTGCACATGCCTATCCCCATGTCATTTATTCTTGGGTGGTCATGATCATACTTATTGCTCTCAGTGCTGTCGCCGCCAAGAGCGTGACACTGATTCCTTCAAAAGCACAGAACGTATTTGAACTTCTCATTTCCGGTATGGAAGAATTTATGCTTGAAATCACCGGAGAAGAAGGCCGGTGGCTCTTTCCCATCATAGCTACGGTATTTATTTATATTTTTGCATCCAATTTGATCGGGCTCGTACCCGGATTTATGCCGCCGACTGCCAGTCTGAACACAACGTTGTCATGTGCTCTGGTTGTCGTTATTTTTACCCATGTTATCGGTATTAAATATCACGGCGCAGCGTATATAAAGCATTTTTTGGGACCGGTATGGTGGATGATCCCCATTATATTTCCCATAGAGATCATCGGCCATGTGGCACGGGTTTTGTCTCTGACATTTCGGTTGTTTGGCAACATGATGGGTCATGAACTGGTGTTGATGATCCTTTTCGGGCTGGCCGGTGCCTTTTTTGCTCCGCTGCCCATCATGGCCCTGGGTATTTTTGTTGCCCTGGTACAGGCATTTGTTTTCTTTTTACTTTCAATCATGTACTTTGCCGGTGCCATGGAACATGCCCACTGATTAAACGTTGACGGGTTTGCAAAAAGTCACAGAACGACTTCTTGCGAATTGATCATATATAATAAAAGAAGCAAAAGCTTTGCGTGTTTGTTAATAATGGGAGAAAGGGAAGAAGCCAATTATTAAATCTAACAGGAGGAGAGTAAAGTATGGAAGCACAAGCATTACAGTTCTTTATTGCTAGCGTAATTGCGGCCGGTTTCGGGATTGCAATTGCCGCCTTTGGGTGTGGTATTGGGCAAGGACTTGGTCTGAAGTCCGCCGTTGAAGGCATTGCCAGGAATCCTGAATCTTCGGGCAAAGTAACGGTTACCATGCTGATCGGTCTGGCGATGATCGAATCGCTGTGTATTTACGCGTTGGTTGTTGCTCTGATTCTTATTTATGCGCATCCGCAGGCAGCGGCGATTGCCAAGTTGTTTACCAAGTAAATCTATAAGTAAACAAAAACAGGGCTGTGTCCGTAAAAGGGCGCGGCCCTGTTTTGTTTTCCAGTCACCAAGTTTAAAACCTTCGCCTTTCAGGCGAACAGCTTTAGCATCGGACTTGCGGTTCAGAGGTTCAGAGGTTGAAAGGTTCAAAGGTTAACCCTGAACCCGGAACGCAGAACCCAGAACGGTTTAAAGCAAGACTTTTTTTAAAAACTGTCCGGTGTAGGACTGCTTGACGGTTGCGATCTCTTCCGGGGTGCCGCAGGCGACAATGCCGCCGCCGTCATCTCCGCCTTCAGGACCCAGATCGATGATGTGGTCGGCGGTTTTGATAACGTCCAAATTGTGTTCGATCACTATAACCGTATTCCCCGTTTCAACAAACCGGTTCAGCACATTAAGAAGTCTGCGGATATCGTCCGTATGGAGGCCCGTGGTCGGCTCATCAAGGATGTAGACGGTTTTTCCCGTGCTTTTTTTACTCAACTCCCGTGACAGCTTAACCCGCTGAGCCTCGCCGCCGGAAAGAGTTGTGGCCGATTGGCCGATCTGGATGTATCCCAGGCCTACATCGACCAGGGTTTGAAGTTTTGGCCTAATCTTGTGGATCTTTCCAAAGAAGTCGAGCGTTTGATTTACGGTCATATCGAGTACGTTGGCAATGTTTTTCCCCTTATATCTGACCTCAAGGCTTTCACGGTTGTATCTTTTGCCGCGACAGACATCGCAGGTAACATAAACATCCGGTAGAAAATGCATTTCTATCTTAATAATTCCGTCGCCTCTGCAGGCTTCACATCTTCCGCCTTTTACATTAAAACTGAACCGGCCGGGCTTGTAACCACGGATACGGGCTTCAGCGGTTCTGGAAAAAAGCTCCCTGATATATGTAAATACACCGGTATACGTTCCGGGGTTGCTGCGGGGTGTTCTTCCAATGGGAGACTGGTCAATATGTATCACCTTATCAAGATACTCGAGTCCAAGGATATGGTCATGGGCGCCCGCCTGAATTCTGGCATGATAAAGCCTCTGGGAAAGTATATTATAAAGAGTTTCCAAAACGAGTGTAGATTTCCCGGAGCCTGATACGCCGGTGACGCAGATGAAACAGCCAAGGGGGAATTCCACGTCGATTTTTTTTAAGTTATTTTGCGAGGCTCCAGCGATGATCAGTTTCTTCCCCTGCCCGCGGCGACGATTAGATGGAACTTCTATGCGCATTTTACCTGAAAGATATTTGCCGGTCAATGACCGCTCTTCTTCAAGAAGCGCTTCAGGTGTTCCCGAAAATACTATCTCCCCGCCTTTCACCCCGGCACCGGGTCCCATGTCGATGACCTGATCGGAAGATCTTATGGTCTCTTCGTCATGTTCCACAACCAGCACCGTATTGCCAAGATCGCGCATTTGCTTTAATGTTGCCAACAGGCGCAGGTTGTCTCTCTGGTGCAGGCCAATGCTCGGTTCATCCAGAACGTATAGAACTCCGGTCAGCTTCGAACCGATTTGGGTTGCAAGACGTATGCGCTGACTCTCGCCACCGGAAAGAGTGTATGCCGGCCTGTCAAGGGTAAGATAAGAAAGCCCGACATTTTCAAGAAAGCTGAGACGCTCATTGATTTCTTTGAAAATCCTTTTGGCAATGATCGCTTTTTTGCCGTCAAGGTTCATTTCTTTAAAAAAACGGCGCGCTTTTGCCACTGAAAGCGCCGTAATTTCGAATATGGCCAGATCGTCTATTTTCACAGACCTGCTGGCTTTGTTTAGCTTGGTACCTGCACATTCCGTACAAGGTCGAAAATTCATATAGCGCTTAATTTCCTCCCTGGATTGGTATGACTCTGTTTCCAGGTAACGTCGCTGAAGGTTTGGAATAATGCCTTCAAAGCGTTTTTTATAAGTATACCGGCGACCGCTGCGTTCAAAGTAGAAAGTGATGCGCTCAGCGTTGGAGCCATATAACAGGATCTTTTTAAAGCGGTCGGGAAGATCATTGTAAGGTGTGTATATATCAACGCCATAGTGTTCTGTCAGCGCGTCTAAAAATTCATAAAAATTCATGGTGTTTCTGTGGGCCCAAACTGCAACCGCCCCTTCTCTTAATGAGAGCTTTCGGTTTGGAATGATAAGGTCAGGATCAAATTCAGTGGTTGAACCCAGGCCGTCACATTTTGGGCATGCTCCCTGGGGCGAGTTGAACGAAAAGCTGGCAGGAGTAAAATCGGGATAGCTGATACCACATGTGATGCATGCTGATCTCTCACTAAAAAGGACCGGTTGTGCGCCCAGGACATCCACAGTGACGAGACCGTCTGACAGAGACATGGCCAGCTCCAAAGAGTCGGCAAGTCTATTTTTAATATTTTCTTTTACGATTAAACGGTCTACAACCACATCAATGGAATGCTTTTTGTTTTTATCAAGCTTACCGATTTCTTCAATTTCCAAGACTTCACCATCTATGCGGACCCGGGCAAAGCCATCCTTTTTAAGCTGCTTTAGGCGTTTTTCATAAGTTCCTTTCTGGGCCGTAATAATAGGCGATAAAATAATGATCCGGGAGTCGTCGGGTAGAGACATTACCTTATCGACAATCAGATCGATTGACTGAGATGAAATCGGCTGGCCGCATTGATAACAGTAGGATGTGCCTGCTCTGGCGAAAAGGAGGCGCAGATAATCATAGATTTCAGTAACGGTTCCCACAGTTGAACGAGGGTTGTGACTGGCGGATTTCTGTTGAATAGCGATGGCTGGAGAGAGGCCTTCGATCAGATCGACATCCGGCTTTTCCATACGTTCTAAAAACTGACGCGCATAAGAGGAGAGTGATTCTACATATCGGCGCTGACCCTCGGCATAGAGGGTGTCAAAGGCCAGGGTCGATTTTCCGGAACCTGACAAACCGGTGACAACCACAAGCTTGTTGCGGCGGATGGTAACATTAATGTTTTTCAGATTATGCTGTCTGGCTCCGCTTATAATGATTTCATCTGATTTCATAAATTGCAGTTATTCCCCTAAATTCAGACCTTGTAAATAACGAAAGATTACTGGAAAAATTTTGGGCAAAATGCTCCCTTTCCATTCAAAGAGTTGGGTTCAAAGGTTCAATGTTCAAAGGTTCACCCGCCCGCCAAAGGTTTACCCGCCTTTGGCGGGCGGGTAAACCTTTGGCGGCGCCGTAGGCGACCAGGGTTCAGCGGTTGATGCCATCATTTAATTGCCCTTGTGGAATCAATGGTATAGGGAAAAAGCGCGCAGCGATTAACCCTGAACGCTGAACCCTGAACCTTATAACCCGGTCCGACCGGATGTCCAATTTTTGTGCAATTCTGCAGTACATAAAGGTCTACGGTTATTTTTGTCTGGTGAATAACGCGGTCTGAATTGCCTGTTGGGCGGCCATGTTTATGGCGGCAATAAGGCTGCCCGGGTTTGCCCTGCCGGTACCGGCAATATCATAAGCTGTGCCATGGTCAACAGAGGTTCTTATTATCGGAAGTCCCAGTGTTGTATTGACTCCATCGGTAAAATGGATCAATTTGAACGGAATCAATCCCTGGTCATGATACATGCATACTACTGCGTCATAGAGACCTTCTGCTGCATGGTAAAATATAGTGTCGGGTGGATAAGGGCCGGCAACGTTAAAGCCTTCGCTGCGGGCTTGCTGGACGGCTGGGGCAATAATGTTTATTTCTTCGTCGCCGAACATTCCTTCTTCACCTGCATGGGGGTTCAGCCCGGCTACGGCTAGGCGGGGATCTTGAAACCCAAAACGATCAGACAGAGCGCGACCGGCAATTCTTATGGTTTGAACGATTCGTTCCTTTGAAAGTTCAGCGGGGACACTTTTCAAAGGAATATGTATGGTCACCAGAACTACACGAAGCCTGCTGCCGGCAAGCATCATGACAAAAGCCTTGGATCCTGTGCGTTCCGCCAGCAGTTCGGTATGTCCACTGTAATGAAAGCCGGCGATTTTCATGGCCCTTTTGTTTATGGGGCAGGTGACAATTGCAGCAATATGTTCTTCGACGGCCATATCGACTGCAGTAGTCACATAATGCATCATCGCCCTGCCGCTCTCAATGGAAGGCCGGCCCCATGATATTTTTTGCGGGTCAAGTTCAGAAAGGTTCAGAACGTCAACCGACCCACAGCTATAAAACCCGGCGGCAGGCTTTATGACTGTTTTAAGATCAAGCCGGCTCCCGGTAGATTCTTTGGCAGTATTCAAAGTGCGGATGTCTCCGAATACCAAAGGGCGGCAGACATTGTAAATTGAAGGGTTGCTGAGAGTTAAAAGAATAATCTCCGGGCCGACTCCGACAGGATCTCCCATCGTAATTCCGATCAACGGACGAAAATCTGACATAGGCCTCACTAATATAGAAGTTGAAGGTCAATAGCTAAATGTTCGATGATTAAAATTGATGGCATCGTAAAAAGTCCCATCTACTGCGCTTGTCTGCCTCGGGCGGGTTGTAGCATTTTATCAGAGACTTGGCAGACTACATGTATGTCCTCGTACCTGAAAAAAATACTACGCCTTGTATAGGAACCTTTTTACTTAGCCATCTAT
>JAQBHK010000193.1:0-6451 GCA_032127815.1 Desulfobacterales bacterium | reverse complement strand
CCTGCTGCTGATTCCCCTGGGCAGTGCCGTAACATACGAAGATATCGCCCGGCATATTGGCATGCCCCGGGCCGCACGGGCGGTCGGGAATGCCGTGGGCCAAAATCCGATCTCCTTTCTTATTCCCTGCCACCGCGTGATTCGCAAGATGGGAGTTTTCGGAAACTATGGCGGAGGGTCGGCCAGGAAAAAAGCCATCCTCGGCTGGGAAGCCGCCCAGCAATTCGCTGATACCGTAAAAAAATCTTGAAAATCCTGTCTATCCTGTCTAAACATAAAATTGACAAACAATCAGATGATGAAAACCATGAAACTGCAATCAAAACTTCCTGACGTCGGTATCACCATCTTTACGCTTATGTCGGCCTTGGCCGCTGAGCACAAGGCCATTAATCTTTCCCAGGGATTTCCGGATTTTGATGTTGATCCTGATCTTCTGGCGCTGGTGGATAAATACATGCAGAGCGGATACAACCAGTACGCACCCATGCAGGGCGTTTTGGCGCTGCGGGAAAGGATTGCGAAAAAGACCCGACAACTCTACAATGCTGCTTATGACCCTGCCACGGAAATTACAATAACCTCCGGTGCCACCGAAGCCCTGTTTGCGGCCATCAGTGCAGTCGTTCATCCCGGCGATGAAGTTATCGTGATTGAGCCGGCTTTTGATTGTTACGTGCCGGCTATTGCATTAAACGGCGGAATACCGGTATTTGTGAAGCTTAACTTTCCGGATTATCACATTGACTGGGATGATGTTCAAGCTGCAATCACTTCAAAAACACGGCTGATAATTCTAAATTCGCCCCACAATCCCACCGGCGCCGTCTTGGCGGATGAAGACATATCCGCTTTAAAACGTATTGTCCAAGATACGGATGTGCTCATAATCAGTGACGAGGTTTACGAACATATTATCTTCGACGGTCTTATCCACGAGAGCATGGCCCGGCATCCTGAACTTGCCCAAAGAAGTTTTGTCATCAGTTCCTTCGGTAAGACATACCATACTACCGGCTGGAAGATCGGTTACTGCCTGGCACCGGCACCGCTTTCAGCAGAATTTCAACGGGTGCACCAGTTTCTTACTTTTGCCTCCAATACGCCGATTCAGTATGCCTACGCGGAATTTATGCAGAAAAAAGACGCGTATCTGAAGCTGGCAAAGTTTTATCAGAAAAAGCGCGATAAATTTCTGGCGCTGATCGAAACTTCGCGCTTTAAGGCTGTTCCCTGCAAGGGGACATATTTTCAAATGCTCGATTATGCCTCCATCAGTGATGAGTCCGATATCGATTTTTCAAAGAGACTGACTGTCGAGCACAAGGTGGCGTCGATACCGCCTTCGGTTTTTTATCACCAAAACGATGATCACCGTGTGCTTAGGTTCTGTTTTGCAAAAAAAGACGAAACTTTGGAAAGGGCTGCAAAAAAGTTATGCAAGATTTAAAGGTAACGATTATTCAAAGCGAGCTGGTTTGGGAAGATATTGATGCCAACCTGGCCGGGTTTGCCCAGATGATTAACGACATCCAGGAAGATACGCATCTGATTGTTCTGCCGGAGATGTTTACGACCGGCTTTTCCATGAATCCTGAAAATCTGGCCCAGAGCATGGACGGCAGCGCCGTCAAATGGCTTCAGGAAAAATCACGCCAAAAGAACGCTGATATTGCCGGCAGCGTCATCATTAATGCCGGCGGCAATTTTTATAACCGCCTGCTGTGGGCCAAACCGGACGGACGGCTTTTGACCTACGACAAACGACACCTATTTCGCATGTTGGGAGAAGAAAAAGTGTACAGCGCCGGCGACAAAACCATCACGGTGGATTTGTACGGCTGGAAGATCAGCCCTTTTATCTGCTACGATCTGCGCTTTCCCGCCTGGACGCGCAATCTCTCAAACCACTATGACCTGGCGATTTTTGTCGCCAACTGGCCGGAAAGGCGCTCGTTGCACTGGAAGGCTCTGCTGCAGGCCCGCGCCATTGAAAACCTGTGTTACGTCATCGGCCTTAATCGCGTCGGCACCGACGGCAACGGCCTGACCTACAGCGGTGACACCTGTGTCATCGCTCCGGCGGGCAACATTCTTTTTCAAAAGGCCCACGCTGCCTGTACTCATACCGCCCAACTTTCTTACTTAAAGCTGCAGGAGTACCGCAAATCGTTCCCGGCCTGGATGGATGCGGATACCGATCTGGTCCACATCCCTGACTGATCAATGTCATCGATATGTAGTTGTTATCACAACACCACGTATCTATTAGATATATATGCTTTTTACAAGTTATCAAAGGGTGTCAATATTAAGATTCACTTGTGAGTCAGCCGATATTTCACATGGAGGATATTTTCAATGGAAGAAAAAGTTATAGAATGTCCGGTTCGCGAAGAGATAAATGCGTTTTGTTCCTGTCTGAAAACCGACTGCAAGAATCATGGGCTTTGTTGCGAATGTATTATTGAGCATAAAAACAGACTGGACGTTCCGACCTTAATACGATTCCCACACTGCTTAAGAGATCTTGTAAAGGAGGCAATGGATGAATCGACGGAAAAAGAACCGACTTGAAATTAACAGATCCCATATAATGTTTGAAATAGTTTTAAAAAATTAACACAACTTATTTCCACTGAAATCATAGTATGAAATTCATTGTAGGCATCGGGCTCAAACAGCGCAAATCGCCATCAAATCACCCTTTTCGCTCCATCGGGGGACGAAGCCCGAAAGTTGAGTTAATAACATAAAAAAGCCAAATTGTTTCAGAGAAAGTTTTTATGAAGAGTAACCATAAAGGGGTATTTGTAGAGATTGTTGCAAAGAAAAAGGGGTGTATGCTGTGCGATTTGGCAATTGGGATCTTAGAAGAGGTTTCCCCTGAATTTGAAAAAGGCATGTTAAGATGGGATGTGGTGGATGTTGGCGCTCGGGAAGGACTGCGCAGATTTGATGAGTTGACTGACAAATGCAGTCGCAGGCCCGCTGTCCCTTCCATTGTGATAAATGAACGCATTGCCTTTGACCATATCCCGGATATGGAATCACTTACTGAAGCCGTTCTACAGGCAATGAAGACACAGGGCAAAGATACAAAGCGTTAACATTAATTTGTAATTTTATCTGAAGTTTGACTTAGATATTTGGTATATAAAGGAGTAAAACCATGGTAGCTCAACTTGCCCCCGAAGACACCAAGCGAATACGGGACGGCATCCGGGGAAAATACAACAAAGTTGCCATTAAGCCGGATGGTCTCTTCCGTTACCCAACGGGTCGAGCCGGGCTTGAGATTTTGGGTTATGATCCGATAGCCTTGAATTCTCTGCCGGCCGAGGTAAGCTCTTCCTACTGCGGCGTTGGAAACCCTTTTTCGCAGGGAGAAATCAATGCGGGTGAAGCGGTTTTGGATATCGGCTGCGGTGCCGGCGTTGATACAATTTTTGCAGCAAAGCTAGTCGGCCCCGGCGGAAATGTGGTAGGAGCCGAACTGGTCTCCAAGATGCTTGACCGAGGTAAGCATAGCATCCGGATGATGGATTTGCAGAATGTTTCCCTGGTTGAGGAGTCGGGTGATAAATTGAGTTTTCCAGGCGAGAGTTTCGACGTTGTAATATCAAATGGTGTCTTTAACCTGATTCCAGACAAAGAAAGGGCTGTCGCAGAAGCTTTCCGTTTACTCAAGCCTGGCGGGCGATTCATCAGAAAGCTGGACGATTAAGGAAGTCGCATAACCCACGATTTTGCCGCCAATCTCGGCCAGTATCTGTCCGTCCGGGAAAGCCTCTATCTGGAAACGGTAGTTGCGTTCGTCGCACAAGTCACCGTGCGCAAAGTTGGGATACGCCGCTCTTTGTATCTCGACTATCTTGGGAATATCTTCCGGTTTCCAGCGACGGACTTTAACTTGACGTTGTTTCTTCACCAATGGTTAACCTCATGAAATAAAAAAAAACAGTTGCAGTACCTGTAGATCAGTCTAATATTCTTTGTGATTCGAAAATCACTGATTATATGTGGAATTCAGGCATATCGTAACGTATGAAAACATCGAATTTACGATGATAAACTACCAAGGGCGAACCAGATTGTCAATCACGCTTTTCATGCAACGGACTAACTTTATGGTCATTTCCGGCATAACTTGCCTGTCCGCCTGCTACAGGCTGAATGCTGGAACCATCTTTTGCCGGACAAACCGAATCGAGATTGCCGAAATGCCCGTTATGACTCATGTTTGACACCGGCTATTTATTATCATTTTCTACCTGGTGCGGAACAAATCTGAGGGCAACGGGGTCGGATCTTAATATTTACTATTCGCTCTCAAGAATTAAAACGAAGTGCTGGGAGAGGTAAGAAGCAAAGAGCATAGAGCTGAGTGCTGAGAGGGGATTCCACATGCTGTTCCATTTTGGATGCATCTATGTTTATTGTATCATAAGGTTTTGGAACTGTTCGATATCTGGTTCTCTGGCAAGTAATCACAACATTTATTTCGGCTCAAAATCTTCTTTTTTTGGGAACTGATGTTTTAAAATATAATTGCCAATAAAGCCCCACTTTCTCCCTGTGTTATCCACGGGCAGGTACATCCTTTTCAACCGCACGCTCCTTGCCCGTGGTGTTATTAAAAACATCTTGACATGGTACTTTATTTTTTTTAGATGGCACCTAAATGGCTTCCCTTGTGTGCGTGCATCTTATTCTTCGGTTGTTTGTATATTCTATATAAATATTACGCACTGATAGTGCGCCAAGTTTAATAACGGCCTATAGAGAAGCCATCTCTCTGACAAAAAAATTTGATGTATGAATTGTGATAATGTAAAAAACCTTTTCCTTCAATGCTCCTTCTTTCGAGGCAATTTCTTTAACAGCCTGGTCGTAACCTGAATTTGTGCGAAAAAATGTAGCCACCCACTGATACGGCCCAGGCTTTTTTATGCCATATGTTAATCGTATCACGATGTTTTGCAGCCATTAGATATATGGTTTTCTGGCAAGTAAACACAAGTTCGGAAAAGCATCAAATTTGATTCTGGATTAGATGATATCACAACTTTCCCCAGAACTGAGATAAACTCAATTTAGTTGGGCAGGCGATTCTGTGATATCCATTTCCATATTACAAAATGTGAGGTTGTCAGAAATTGTCGTGTCGACAGCTTGATAATTGTTTGGTTAAGTCTTAGTCAATGCAAATAATGATGTCGCTCCGCTATGCAATTTAATTTCATTCCTTTTTTTATTCATCATTCGATCCGCCGGACAAGTGCTTGCTCGCCCGCCAAGGCGGATAAACCTCTGGCGAGTTGGATGTTCGATGTTAATCTTTCAATGAAACCTTCCATAGTCCATCCGGCGCAAAAGATAACTTAGCGCTTATGGGAACAAGCCGTACCATCAATGTCTTGACAGGCACAAAAATAATACCATAGTATTACTAATGAATTCGTAAAAAGTCGAATTCATCACGTTGCAGGACGTAATAATCCTAAGGCTTATTACGTGTTGAATTTTAGGTTAATATTTTACGCTTATTTGCAAAATCACTATAGGAAAAAACTTTTATGTTTTTTAAACTGTTTTTAGCGTTCACACTTATTCCGGTGGCCGAAATTTATTTGATTATCAAACTGGGCGGCTTTTTGGGTGCCTTCAATACGGTGGCGATTATCATCCTCACCGGGTTTGCAGGTGCCGCCCTGGCACGCATGCAGGGGTTGGAAACCATGCTGCGGGTCCGGCACAGCCTGCAACAGGGGCTCGTACCGGCCGAAGAAATGGTGGACGCCCTGCTGATTTTCATGGCCGGCATTGTTTTGCTTGCCCCTGGATTCATAACCGACATAGCGGGGCTGTTGCTGCTTTTTCCACCTTCCCGTTTTCACATCAAGCGTTTTCTCAGGCTTAAATTTGACCAATGGCATAGAAACGGCAGCATTCAGTACCACAATTTACCTTAAAAATGAAGGTTATACAGGACAAAAACAGCAAGCTCTTTTCCGGGCGCAGCAATTCCAGTGTTGATCGTCGCCGATTAGAAAATCAGCGTGCAACATACAGCATGGATTACTTTTCTCGTGGCGGCATGGAAAGAAGAGAGATGCAAGACCGCCGAAAGCAGCAACTTGATCGTCGCAAAAGCTGGGTGAGGGTCAGCCAATGGAGCAGCGTTTATGTTGATCCGGACTCCAGCTTCGAATCCTCCTGACGCCCCTGTCACATCAATATGTTCTCTTCCATTTTTTTCCCATCTGTTTCAAGGATTTAATCTCTTTGTCCACTTCGACGGGCATACTACAAGTTGTGAGTTGCGCGTTCGGTATGTATAGATTGCGTATTTAGAATCAATAACCCGGAACCCGCAACCCACAACCTAAGTTTTAGTACACAAACACAGCATCGGATTCGAGGGCCTCGACAGTCAACGTCCCGGCAG
>JAQBHK010000192.1:0-7524 GCA_032127815.1 Desulfobacterales bacterium | reverse complement strand
ATTGCACAGATGAAACATATTCAGGTTTCAGGTGTCGGGTGTCAGATTTCGGCTTTAGCGATTCCCATTCCTGACACCTGAACACTGAAACCCGACACCAAATTTTAATACGTTACCGTATTTATGAATACATGTACTAAGTTTCTCCAAGATAGAACTCTTCCTTGGGTAATTTTATCGTAAAATGCGTCCCCCGGCCGGGTTCGCTCTGGGCACTGATTTCACCATTGTGAAGATGCACAATCTCCGCCGTAGTTGCCAACCCCAGTCCGCTGCCGTCTTGGTCGGTAACTTGAGGGTTGCTGGAACGATAGAATTTTTCAAATATGTGCGGGTAATCTTCGGCAGAAATACCGTATCCGGTATCCATAATCTCAAAGAATACCATTTTATTCTGCTCGCTGATCTCGAATGTAATGCTGCCGTTTGGAGGCGTATATTTCAAAGCATTGCCTAAAACATTAATAATTGCGGTCTTCAAAAGGTCCTTGTCGGCCATCAAATTAGGAAATATGTCCGGATGATTTCTCACAATTGTGATGTTTTTCTCAAAAGCTGAAGCCTCGATGGACGAGATACAGTCTTCGAAAAACCAGTCGGTTTTCACCAGCCCTTTGTCGAGGGTGAGGCTTCCCATCTCCATTTTTGAAATATTAAGAAGGTTTTTAACCATATCTGCCAATCGGTTGGTCTGTTCATTAATGGTATTATAAAATTCTTTTTGCAATTCAACGTCTTCAATTTCCCCGTCCATCAGCATTTCGCTGTATGATTTAATATTTGTAATCGGAGTCAGAATCTCATGGGCGACATGCGCGATAAATTCGTGCTTAGCCCTTTCCGCTAAGGATTCGACTGTGGCATTATGAAACGAAATTATTTTACCGATGGGTGTATTTCCACCACCCACGAGATGGCTGGCGGAAACTTTGAAGGTTTCACCCGGGGGGGTTTCGGGAAAGATGGATTCCACCCCGCTTATGGTCCTGGACTGCCCGGCCATATCATCATGAGAAACGAATGCAGTAATTTCACTATGATCTATAACGGCACTGAAGGGCTTAAAAATCACGTCTTCTCGCTTTCTGTCGAGCAGCTTAAGCATGTATGCGTTAATGTGATCAATATTTTCCTGAATATCGGTTATAATGATGCCGAAGTTGATTGAATCTAAAATTTTGACAATTTTATTTTTCTCGAAAGTCGTCACGCCCAGCTTAGAGAGCAAATCCACATTGTCTGTTTCGATATTTGTCAACTTGCTTTTTATTTTGCTTAAATACTTCTCAAGATCATCAATTATTGGTATAATTCCGACTATTTTCCCTGAATCTTTGACCGCCGCCTCTGAATCGCTGCCGGCTGAAATAACGGATTGATCTAAATTCTTTAACGGTTTGAGGGCCAGCGTTACCCCATAATAGCCTATAAATAAGACGGCTAATATGAAAAAAGCAATCATGGCCAGGAAACTACTACGCTCCCAGGAGAAAAACGAGGACGACGAAAGTTTGAGGCCCAGCCGAATGGTGCCGTTTCTTTGCCCGTTTTTATAAGCAGGTTTGGCGAATTCGAATATTTTATCCTTAGATCCACTGATCTCATAGGTTTGTTTTAATAGTCCCGTTGCAGTAATAGATTGTATCTGGATATCCTTGGGGATCTTAGAGGCAAGATCCCCGGAAGATAGTGAAACCAGTGTATTTCCGACGTGGTCATGTATAAAGAGGTAAACAAAGCCTTCTTTAGAAGTATATTCCGTGAGGGTTCTAAGGAAAAAGCTGCGTTTGTCAGCCTCAAAATCCATTATGGGATACAGGGAAATGAGGCTGACCAGATAATCTCCTTTACTCAGAATATCTTGCATATTCTGTTTTTCATCCTGGCGTTTCAGGTTCAATGTCAAGATGCTGATCCCGATAAAAAAAATTGCAAGCAACGCCATGCTGATTCTTGGTTTCATGAGATTTTCCTGTATAGAGAAACCGGCTCGGTATTTTAATAAGATCAAGACTGCTTATCAAGGTGGAAAACATCTTGCAGAGCGAAGCCGTTAAGTTCTACCTAATTCATGCCCCACAGCCATCCCCAGTTTCTCCAGTGTATACGGTTTTTTTATATACGTTCCCGCTCCCAGTTTTTGGGTCTTTTTAACTTGATCTGTTTCAGAAAAACCGCTGGTGATTACGGCTTTCTGCCCGGGGTGCCGACCAAGAATCCTTCTGTAGGTTTCATATCCGTCGATTCCGGGGTCCATAATCATATCCAATACTAATAAATCTACCGTATTATCCTTCAGATAGTCAACCGCTGCTTCACCACTTGAAACCGCTGCGGTTGAATATCCCAGTTTCGATAGCATTTTAGAAGCTATTTCCCTTTGTTCTGCCACATCATCCACAATTAAAATCGCCTCGCCCTTGCCCGCATAGTCTTCGATAGATAACTGATAGTTATCATTATTTATTTCCTCTCTGGTCACGGGAAAGTAAAGCGTCATCGTCGTCCCCTTTCCTGGGGTGCTTTGAATATCAATATACCCTTTATGGTCTTTTACGGCTCCCCATACCACCGCCATGCCCAGCCCTGTTCCGCTTCTCCCCATGATTTTTTTTGTATAAAAGGGATCAAATATTTTATCCATATCCTCAGCGGAGATACCCAATCCGGTGTCGGCCACCGTGAGTGTAATATAATCCCCTTCTTTTACATCGTCATAACCACTTAGCGGTATGTCAATATAGCGGTTTTCCGTCGAGATAACTATCTTGCCTCCGTCAGGCATAGACTCGGCGGCGTTAGATACTAAATTCATAATCGTCATGGACAGGTGTGCCGGGGAACCCAAAAAATACAGCAGACCGGTGTCAAGATCGGTTGTAAGCTCAACTTGAGGGTGGTACAATGACAGCCTTTCATATTCGGGGCTTTTTAAGTATTCAGAAATAATATCATTAAGCGGCACAACTTCCGTTACTGCCACACCCCTTCTTGCCAGCGTCAGCAAATCCTGTACGATAGCAGCGGCTTTTTCCCCTGACTTTTTTATGGTTAAAATAGCATTTCTTAAGGAGCTTTCCGGTGGAAGGTCCATTAATATCAAATCCGGATAACTTACGAGACCGGATAAGATATTATTGAGATCATGAGCCACTCCTCCGGCCAGCGTTCCGATGACTTCCATTTTCCGGGCATGCTGGAGCTTGGCTTCCAATTTCTTTTTCTCTTTTTCTGTGCGATAACGCTCGCTGATGTTAATTGCAATTCCGGCCAGCAAAAAAGGCTTGCTCTCTTTGAAGACAGGGAATTTGGTGGTAAGGTAATACTCGGTTTCATCGTCAATTGTTACGGTATCAACAGTGTTTGCAACCCTTCCTGCGGACATGACGGTTTTATCATTCGCTTTCATCACTTCGGCCACTTCAACAGACCAGATTTCATCATCACTCCGGCCGATACAGTCAACCGGATCAACCTTGAGTATCTCTTTATAGGCTGCGTTAAAATAAATATAACGTCCGTTGACATCTTTCATGAAGGCTAAGGCCGGAAGATGTCTCATAAATAAATCAAAGAGTTCCTTACTTTCTCGCAGCGCTTCCTCCACCAGAATGCGCCCGTCGATTTCTTCTTGAAGCAGCTTGTTGATATCGGTTAGTTCGGCAGTACGTTCTTTAACAAGGACTTCAAGGTGGTCCCGGTATTCTCTTAATTCTTTCTCCGTTTTTTTCCGTTCGGTCACATCCGTTAATATAATTATGTGGGTGGTTTTGTCTCCTTGCACGGCCTGTTTATTAATAATAACCTGTCTGCCGTTAAGCTCAACAGGCATATCCTGATCGATTTTTTGAGGCAGGCCGCTTTCTGTTTGCAACAGTTTTTCAATATGCAAGCGCTCCTTTGCCTTGAATAAATCTAAAAGATATGCAAACAAGAGTTTTTCCACCGGCATACCGAACAAGGAAGCCGCCTTCGAGTTGGCATAAACGACCCTCCCGGAAAAAATCTCAAGAAGTCCCTCTGCCATGCTATCTAACATGGTCTTTAGATGGCGATTGCGGGAGAGCAGCTCTCTGGTCATTTGCCTGGGATATATTTCATCCAAGCCCCTAATCGCTTTGAACCCATCTTTTTTGTGCAAAGAAACCGATTCTTTTACAACTGCTAAAACATGTTCGGCAATTGAATCTGCAGGACCTTTGGCAATACAGGCATCCGCACCGATTTCCGTGTAGTCGAAGTCAAGCTCGGAAGCCGCAGCTGAAACAAGCACCAGACAGCAATCCTGCAGATGCTCCATTTTGCGAACAATTTTGCACAATTTGTCTCCACCGATCAGAGGCATTACAAGGTCGACAAAGATAATGTCAGGCGTATAGGAAATAAGCAGGTCCAGGGCTGAGAAACCATCTTCAGCAACGACGACCTGATGCCCTTCTTCCTCCAGCAGATTTGACAGGAATTCCAACATCTGCCGACTATCGTCCACCACAAGAATTTTCTTTTTCATGCTAAAAAATCCTTATCTACAAACCTCGTCATTTATCAGATAAAAATGACCATAGACCTTTATACCCTGCAGGATTGCAAAAAAAATTGGCCATCCGGCCGGTCTGGTTAGGAGGTTCAGCGTTCAGGGTTAATCGCTTCGCGATTTATCCCTATACCATTGATTCCATAGGGTAATTAAATGAGGGGATCAACCTCTGAACCCTGGTCGCCTACGGCGCCGCCAAAGGCGGGTAAACCTTTGAACATTGAACCTTTGAACCTTTGAACCCAATTTTTTGATTAGCGATGGAGTATTTTATCCAAAATTGCACCGCATCATCTATAATTATTTACAAGATCTGAAATTAAACTATTATCGGCATTTTTCCAAAAAACATTAATGAATTATATAACTTAAATTGCCAATAGAAACGTCCTGCCCCGGATCAATATCAGCGCATCAATAGTTTGTAAGCTGTAATCATGGCAACGTCTTTGCGGAAACGTTGGCCCACTTCCAGTTTTAACAAAGCTGCCAGGGTTTTGTCATCCTGTTTTATTAAAAAATCCGGAGTAAGCCCCTGCCCCTGCCATGACAGCCCATTGGGAGAGTACATGGCTCCCGTAATAAATTTGACATGGAAATCGTTATCAAGCTTAAACGTTTGTTCAAATACCCCCTTGCCAAAAGTTTTCGTCCCTATTACAAGCGCTTTCTGGTGGTCCTGAAGGCCGCTTGCCAGGATTTCCGCAGATGAAGCCGTTTGGGAGTTGACCAGGATAGCAATATCAAATTCAAACGGCTGCGTATTGACGGAAACATAATTTTGCAGCTTTTGTGCCCGCTGAAACGTTCTCAAAAGTATCCGTTTCGCCGGCAGAAACAGCTCAACCATTCGCAAAGACTCGGCAAAGACGCCGCCGGGGTTGTTGCGAAGATCAATGATCAGCTTTTGAAAACCTTCATCTTTTAATTTAATCAGCTCATCCTTCAATTTGTCCGACAACTTGGCCGTAAACTGTTTAATTTCCACCAAAGCAATTTCATCGGTAAGCCGGCTGATGATCAAATTTTCCGTCTTAAAATTCCAGCGTGTGAGGGTGACATCGAAAATTTTAACGTCCCGGTTTATTGTCAGGTTAACTGCGCTCCCCTCTTTGCCGTCTAAAAGTGCATTCAACTCTTGCAAGGTTTTCCCTTTTAGCGGTTGAGAATCGATCCGCAGGATATGATCAAAAGGTTTCAGAATCGATTCGGCCGGCGAATTCGGCAAAACTTCGGTAACCGTAAGACGGCCTTCATTGGAATTAAACGTACTTTTTATTCCGATGGAGACTTGATTGCCCTGTCGGGACAGGTAAATTTTCTCGTATTCTTCCGCCGTCCAGATTTTAGCAAGCTCCGGTGCTTTAGGCGGCGATATGTGACGCAGCATCCCTTGAATTGCGGCCCAATAAAGCGTATCCTCGGTGATTTCATCGCTGTAATAGTTCTGCATAATTAAGTTTTTAACTTCTTCGAATGTTTTTTTTGACTGGGGGAATTCATGGTTCAGGCCGACAGGGAACAGCGGTTTACAGACCGTCTCTTCCCCGGCCCGGCACCACGGCGCCAACGAAATAAAAAAAAGCAGAAAAACTCCGGCGGCCGTCAGTTTTAAGCGTTTAGTTTTTGGCTTCATGATTAAGCTCTTTCCTTGCGGTTTTCAGTAATGAATCCTGACCCAGAGAACCAGGCTTTGATTTCACCCATAGAAGTGCACCTATCTCAAATGTAGTAAATTAAATTACAAATTACAAATTACAAATTACAAACTTTGGAATTTCCTTGAGATTTGGTGCTTGTAGTTTGGAATTTCCTTGGAATTTGCTTGCCCGCCGTCTTTTTGGTGGGGTGCTTGGAATTTGTAATTTCAGACACAAAACTCCAAGGCAGAGCCAAATATCTCTGACTCCCGCAAGGCGGGACAGGCTTGGCCCAGAGGATCAGGTCTACCAGGGCCAGACTTTTGCCAGGTATTCTATGCTGGGCCAGAAATCTTTTTCCCGGTGGGGCTCAAGCGTGATTACGGGAGGATCTTTTTTTATGCTTTTGAGATGTTCAAAGAGCATTGGAAAATCTATATTGCCCCGGCCCAACGCCAGATGCTCATCCTGATTGCCACAGTTATCATGAAGATGCACCTGGCCTAAAAACGGCCCCAGCGATTCAAGCCATGTTTCCGGGGTACTGCGGCTGAAAGCAGCCTGATGGCCGGTATCGAAACAAAAACCAACGTGGTGATCAGCAAGACTTTCGAAGATTATGCGCATATCATCGGGGCCGTGTTCATATACATTCTCCAGCATTAACATACCGCCCTCATCTCTGATACGCTTGCTCAGCCAGAACCATATTTGCAGGCTGTTCTCAAGCCACTGGTCTCTAAAGACCCCATATCGCTTCCAGTCATATGCGGCGTGGCATACCACTGTTTTGGGCTTAAACAGCGGAATCAATTCAAGCATCTGCTCAAAACGACGCCGGGTTAAGGCTCTTATCGCCGGATCCGGCGAACCGGGGGACAGATCAATAAAGGGTGCATGCAGCGTAATGCTGAGACCGCGCTGATGAAGCCGGTCGGCAATATTGCTGAATTGGGAAAAGCTGAAATTTTCCAGCGCAGTGCTATCCAGCCCTATTTCCGGATTCAAACCGTTTGTTAAAAACATATCAAGATAAGATTCGTAAAGCATGGTAAAGGGAACGTTTACCTGAGTTTTTTCGATGAGCTTGTTCATGGTCATCATTCCTAACCCAAATAAATATCCTGGCCATAGGACCAAGCTTTGATTTCACCCCATAGGGGTTAATTTGCCAGGTTGTGGATCAATCAAAACGCTTATCAAACATTCGTACTCGTACTCTTAATCGTAATCCTAATCGGTCTTAGCAATTGACTAATTCTACCGAATTTTTGATTACGAGTATGATTAAGAGTACGAGTACGATTAAGAATTACAGGCATAGCCGGGTATCTCTGACCCCCGCAA
>JAQBHK010000191.1:0-6007 GCA_032127815.1 Desulfobacterales bacterium | reverse complement strand
AACTCTTTGACACCCACAATATATGCAACCGGCTCCCTTTTAGCTCTCCTTTTTATCAGCGCTTTGAAGCGCGTGAGTTCGTCGCTGCAAAGCGGTTGGTCATACCGCAGATACAAATCTATCCGCTTTAATTTTAAGATGTGGGCCAGAAGTATTTCGGCAGTAGATCTGGGGCTGTCGATGCCATGGGACTTAAAATAGGAAGTTGTCCACTTGAGGAGCTTGACGATGTTCCATGCGGTAGCCCCGGGCTTAGAAGGATGCTCCATTTTGTAATGCCTGGGCCTGGTAGTGGGTGGCAAGTTTTTCAATTACTTCGTCAATTTCACCCTGCAGTATAGATTCCAGCTTGTAAAGCGTAAGGCCGATGCGGTGGTCGGTAACCCTGGCCTGAGGAAAATTGTAGGTCCTGATTCTTCCGCTTCTGTCTCCATCCCCTATTTGACTTTTGCGCTCTGCGGATCTTTTTTGATCCTGCTCTTTGATCATACGATCGAGAATGCGAGCACGCAGAACTTTCATCCCCTTGTTCTTGTTTTTCAATTGGGATTTTTCATCCTGGCAGGTTACCACTATGCCGGTCGGAAGATGGGTCAACCGTATCGCTGAATCGGTTGTATTTACACTCTGGCCACCCGGACCGCTTGAACGAAACACATCGACTTTAATCTCATTAGGGTCGATTGTCAGTTCGACATCTTCAGCTTCAGGCAGAACTGCAACCGTAACCGCAGAAGTGTGTATCCGTCCTTGAGCTTCGGTCGCCGGAACGCGCTGGACACGATGAGTACCGCTTTCATATTTTAGGCGGCTGTAAGCCCCCTTGCCGTGAATCATAGCGATAACCTCTTTTAGACCACCGACGCCGGTTGGGTGATGGGTAATGACTTCAACTTTCCAATTCTTTTTTTCAGCATACCTGCTGTACATCCTGAAAAGATCTCCAACAAACAGGCCGGCTTCTTCTCCACCGGTACCTGCCCGTATTTCAAGGATAATATTCTTACTATCATTCGGATCTTTGGGCAGCAGCAGTTCCTTAAGATCGTATTCAAGTCGGCTTTTTCGAGATTTTAGAGCCTCTAACTCAGTCCGCACCATCTCTTTAATATCAGGGTCAGGGTCTTTTAAAAGCTCTCTGCTTTCATCAAGCTCTTGCCGAGTTTGTTCGTACGTCCTTAGAACCGCTACAATCTTACTAAGATCTGAATGCTCACGGCTATAATTCTGGTACTTCTCCCGATCCCGCAAAATACTGGGATCACTCAAAAGCTTTTCAAGTTCTAAAAAGCGATTTTCAACGCCTTTTAATTGCTCATTCATGCGTTACAAGCTCTAAATGGATGTTTTATTATTAGTGGCTGTCGGGTCTTTAAGCGATTTCTATCTGCTGGCGAACGGGATGCTGGATGCCGGCCGGAGCGTTGTGGAAATCCCGCTTCAACGGGGATACTGGATGCTGGAAAAAGTGGATTAAAAATCAACAATTAATAAAAATTCAGCATCCAGTATCAATCACTCAGTACACAACAGTATCAAGTTATCATTTGTTTTGGTTCTGGAATTTTTCATATTTCCTGCGGAAGCGCTCAATGCGGCCGGCTGTGTCAATAAGTTTCTGTTTGCCGGTGAAAAATGGATGGCATTTTGAACAAATCTCAACTCGAATGTCAGCTTTTGTCGAGCCGGCCTCCAATGTATTGCCACATGCGCATTTAATGGTTGTCTCCACATATTTAGGGTGAATATCCGGTTTCATATAGTATATATCTCCTATTAGGTATTCATGGAATCCAAAAAGGTTTGATTATCTTTGGTTCCGTTCATTTTATCAAGCAAAAACTCCAAACTGTCAACAGGGTTCAACGAAGAAAGCAGTTTCCTTAAAATCCAGACGCGCGCCAGTATATCCTCTTCCAGCAAAAGCTCTTCTTTGCGGGTACCGGATTTTTTAATATCAATTGCAGGGAATACACGCTTATCGGCAAGTCTTCGATCCAATTGCAGCTCCATATTACCGGTGCCTTTGAATTCTTCGAAAATAACTTCATCCATCCGGCTTCCCGTATCTACAAGGGCCGTTGCAATAATGGTAAGGCTTCCGCCTTCCTCAATATTGCGTGCCGCCCCAAAAAATCGTTTGGGGCGCTGAAGCGCATTTGAATCAACCCCCCCGGACAGAATCTTTCCGCTGGGAGGCATAACCGAATTGTATGCCCGCGCCAGTCTGGTAATACTATCCAGCAGAATGACAACATCTTTTTTGTGTTCCACCAATCGCTTGGCCTTCTCAATAACCATTTCAGCAACCTGAACATGTCTTTCTGCAGGCTCGTCGAAAGTGGAACTTATCACTTCTCCGTTTACAGACCGCTGCATATCTGTTACCTCTTCGGGCCGCTCATCAATCAGAAGCACAAACAGGACAATATCTTTATGATTAGCACTGAGGCTGTTGGCGATCGCCTGCAGCAGCATTGTTTTTCCGGAACGGGGCGGCGAAACTATCAGTCCTCTTTGCCCGAATCCAATAGGGTTCAAAAGATCCATGATTCTCATGGAATAATTATCAGGCTTGGTTTCAAGCAGTACCTTCCGGTCAGGATAAAGCGGTGTCAGGTTGTCAAACAGAATTTTTTCCCTGGCCACTTCCGGATCTTCATAGTTTACGGCTTCAACCTTTAAGAGGGCAAAATATCGTTCCGTCTCCTTGGGCTGGCGTATCTGCCCGGATACAGTATCACCTGTCCTTAAGTTGAAACGGCGAATCTGAGAAGGCGAAACATAGATATCGTCCGGACCCGGCAGGTAATTGTAATTCGGTGCCCGCAGGAATCCAAAACCGTCCGGCAGGATTTCCAGAGTACCTTCCCCAAATATCAGGCCGGTTCTTTCGATCTCCGCCTGAAGCAAAGCAAAAATGAGCTCCTGTTTTCTCATTCCGGCGGCACTATCGATATTGAATTCTTTTGCTAAAGTGGTCAATTCTTTGATTTTCTTGCCTTTAAGCTCTACAATATTCATTACAATTCACTCCGCTAACGATTTATCTTATGATGATTATTCATTCTTTATCTGATAAAATTTACACCTACTGGTTTTCAATATAACAAACCGGATCCTTGGCGGCTGCAACTGGAGTTTGTGCGTGTTATATGAATTTGTCTTGAAAGTTACTGGTATTCTCCGATAGGTGGGATCCTAAGGGCGTGTTCCAACCTTATAAATCAACTTTTTATATCATGATTTTATGCCTGTCAAGCGCTTTCATCCCATTTTTTGCGTGTTTTTGATATAATTTTTTGTAGAAAAAATCAACCGACCTCATCAGATTATTAATATTATCGTCATTTTTTATTATAAAATCTGCCTTTTGAGCTTTTTCATCATCCGTCATCTGGACATCTAAAAGGTCTTTGGCATCTTTTTTTGAAATGCTGTCACGCTCCATGAGCCTTTGAACCCGCAGCTCGCGTTCTGCAATGATCAGAACGACCACATCAAAGCGGTCTTGAATTCCGAGTTCAAAAAGAAGGGGAACCTCTACCACCACAAAGCGCTCGCCTTCCTTTCCGGCTTGCGCCATCTTAAGTTGCACGAGCCGCATTATCTCCGGATGAACGAAACGTTCCAGGGTCGACCGGGCAACATCATCGCCTGTAATAATCCGGCGCAACTTGGAGCGATTCAAAGCCCCGTCCGGCAACAACACTTTCTTTCCAAAATAGTTAATGATGTTTATAAAGGCATCTGTTCCAGGAGCTACGACCTCCCGCGCCAAGGTGTCGGAACTAATTACATTTAAACCCCATTCTTTTAATCGGTTGCAAGCAGAAGTTTTGCCGGACCCGGCACCACCTGTAACGGCTATTTTTATAGTATCTGACGTTAATACGCCCATATTTTTTGATTGGTAAGCGCTAAGGGTTCGGAGTTCAAAGGTTCAGGGTTTGTTCGCAAAGGTTAACAAAGATAAAGCAACCCTGAACCTTTGAACCTCGAACCTCTGACGTTACTTTAACCTGAAAATGTTGATATTAAGCATACTGTTTGGTAACGTCAAGGCTACAAGTAACTATACACACTATTAACCGATGATTCAATTCGATTCAAATATTTTTCCTAAAACCAAAGGGGCCTATATTATTGGCGGTTCAATAAGAGATCTTCTTCTTGGCAGAACTCCCGCTGATTATGATATTGCTGTTTTGGGCAACCCGGAAAAATTTGCGAACCATGTGGCCCTCAAGACAAACGCCCATCTTGTTGAAATGGGGAAACCCGGAAAGATGATCATCCGGGTGGTTACCGAAAAGCATATCGTTGATATATCCCCTGTCAACGGCCCCACGATTGAAGACGATCTCAATCAGAGGGACTTTACCATCAACGCTATGGCGTATGACCTGTCCACCGGAAAAATAATCGACGTTCTCGGCGGTCTTCAAGATCTTGAGGAAAAAAAAGTTAAAATGGTTTCAAAACAAGTTTTTAAAAAAGACCCGATCCGCCTGTTGAGAGCTTTTCGTATGGGTGCTTGTCTCGGTTTTGATATTGAACCCCAAACAGTTTCAGCCATTGCCAGGGAAGCGACGATAATTCAAGAAGCGGCCGGAGAACGAATCCGCCTCGAGCTTTTTAAAATATTTGAATCCCATAAATCGCATTATTATCTTTCTCAAATGGCCGAGACCGGGCTTCTGACCTCCATTTTTCCTGAACTCGGCAAACTTAAAAAATGTTTTCAAAACAGACATCATTGCTATGATGTCTTTGAGCATTCAATCAAAGCTTACGGCCACCTTGAAGAGATGCTCAGCAATCCGGACATTTTTTTGCCCTCTGGTTTACATCGGGGCTTAGCGGGTATTGACAGGCAAAAAGCAATGTTCCTCAAATGTGCAATCCTGCTGCACGACATCGGCAAACCTGCGGCCAAAAGCTTAGACAACAGCGGGCATACCCATTTCTACGGACATGCCCGTAAAGGTGCCGACATGGCCAAATCCATCAGCACAAGGTTAAAGTTTGCAACCCGGGAAAGAAATTTTATCGATTTTATCATTCGTAACCATATCCGGCCACTGTCCCTTTTCTCTGCTCAAAAGAACAAAACACTAACTCTCAAAGGCTTAACCCGCTTTTTTATGAAATGCAAAGATAACACCCCCTACCTGCTGTTGCATACCATCGCCGATATTAAGGGAAAACAAGATAAAGCAAATGCAGATAATAGAGCGTTCATCACCTTTGTAAAAGGCATGATCGATGAATATTTTGCAGAATTCAGCTCCAAAAGCAAAACTCAACCGCTAATAACAGGCCATGACCTCATTGAAGAGTTCGGACTGACCCCTTCTCCATCTTTTAAAAAAATTCTTAACCTGGCGGAAGAAGCCAGGCTGTCAAATACAATTGGCAGCAAACCGGAAGCTTTAAAGCTGGTCAAGGATTTTTTAAAACAGCAGAAAAAATGTCAAACCTAATTTGTTGGCGTTCACAGGTTCAGGGTTGTCTTTTGCATGCATTCACAGGTTTCCCGCAACGGGTGGGACTCAACGTCGTCTTTATTCGTTGAACCTCTGAACCTCTGAACCCTGAACCCTGAACCTCTGAACCCTGAACCTCTGAACGGTGACAATTTTACAAGTCAACCCTTGACAAGATATTCACATTTATATAGTAAAGCCGATGTTATTTGAAACTGTGAAAATCAAGATTCGCATATTAATTACAGAAAGGAGAATTTTATGAACATTTTATTTTTTGGACCGAACGGCAGTGGGAAAGGTACCCAGGGAGCCATTTTAAAAGACAAATACAACACTCCCCACATAGAGTCCGGCGCTATCTTTCGCGAAAACATTTCAAAAGGGACTGAATTAGGCTTAAAGGCCAAGGGGTATATCGACAAGGGCGACCTGGTACCTGATGAAATCACGATCCCCATGATACTCGATCGTCTGCAACAGGATGACTGTAAAAGCGCCTGGCTTATTGACGGGTT
>JAQBHK010000190.1:0-2579 GCA_032127815.1 Desulfobacterales bacterium | reverse complement strand
GGTGATAGACAGTTCATGAGGTTATTGAAAAGGTAAAAAATAAAAGTTCATCGGTTAGATCCTCGGTTTGGATACCTGCTATCAACGCGCCATAAACCCCTATAATTACTTGGATATGTAACGAGTATCTCAGATAGTCATAACCTTACCAGTTGGGCTGGCTGAGGTCGGAAAAAACAATATATTGTATTCTGATCTTCGGATCGAAAATTTACGATTCCTTGAGGCATGCAAATTACATCAGGGTCGCATCTTATTAATTATTGAACATCGCAAAGCTTGGTGTGTGTAAATTTTATAACGTCCGCAATCAGAATATAAGCCGTATTCTTTCATTAAGAAGATCTGAATATTTTTCTTTCAGATCATCAGATAAAAAGCATATATTTAAAAGCTCCCTCCAGTCCCTTATGGCTTTATGGATGTCTTCCAAAACGGAATCGGTAACATGTCTGTTAAGACCAAGACGCTCCTGGCCAAAATAATCGATCAATATTTTCCCGCTCAGTTTCCGCCGTTTTCCTGCCATCGGTAGTGCTGTTTCCTCTTTAGGAGAGGTAAAGACAATCGTGGAATTAAGAATATCATAGGCCGGCGACAGTTCAACTTTTCCACGTGTGTTATCAGTGAAAAGTTTTTCAGATGCATATCTTCATTTCCAATAAGAAAATTTATTGCCGCTTAAACGGTAAAAATAGCTTTTATGGGCCGAAATAATAGGTTTACAAATGGAAATATGTTGTTTTTTACTGCCTTGGAGGTAAAATCAAACTGCTAACGATTGTTAATTCCACGATACAATTAAGCTGATTGGAATTGATTCTTGATAGGAAACCGCTTTATTGAAAGCGGGGTTGATTGTCAACTGCGATTTTTTTATACCTGTTCTCAAATTTATAACCTTGAAGGCATTGCTGCCGGCCCCGTGAAATGCAAAAACATATTTCGCTAAGGATCGCCGCTGCCGTTCAAGATAAAGCTTGAACTGTATTTCGTTAGAATATACCCTTACCAAAAATTAAACCACTACCTGCTAAAGTAGGTAGCTTTCTGTTCCGACTGAAAGTCAGTCGAAAGATGCTTGGACGAATTAGTTCCACCGTTCGAGGTTCTGCGTTCAGCTTTAAATCTTTCAACTCTGAACCTCTGAACCTTTCAACCTTGAACCTTAAACCGTAAATCATCGTGATGCCCATAGATCATCCGGCTCTCTTAAGAATCTGCCTGTTAAGCTACCGGAGCAATCCGCACTGCGGAGGCCAGGGAGTCTATATCCAACATTTGAGCAGAGCACTCAAAAATCTGGGACATCAGGTTGATGTGGTCTCCGGACCGCCGTACCCTATTCTTGCAGAGGATATTAGGCTGTTTCGGCTGCCGAGCCTCGATCTTTATAATCCTGACGACCTGTTCCGTATGCCCACCTTGCGAGAACTTGCTGATCCTGTTAACCTCATAGAGTGGCTGGATGTCTCTACTATGGGTTTCCCGGAACCCTTTACTTTCGGAATCAGGGCTTATAAATTTTTAAAAGATAAGCTGCATCAATACGATGTCGTGCACGACAACCAGAGTCTCTCCTATGGTATCCGGTCCATCGGAAAATATATTCCGACCATTGCCACCATCCATCACCCCATTACCGTGGACAGGGATCTGGCCGTAAAAGCGGCGCCAACTATTTGGAAGAAAATGCAGCAGATGCGCTGGTATTCGTTTATCGGTATGCAGAAAAGGATTTCCAGGAGTCATACACATATCATTACAGTTTCAAAATCCGCCCGGAACGATATCAGCAAGGATTTTAAAATCTCTTTTCATAAATTCAGAATTGTCCCTAATGGTATTGACACCGACCTTTTTTATCCGATCCCCGGAGTTAAGCGGGAGAAGAACCGTATAATTGTCACCAACAGCGCCGACACACCTTTAAAAGGCCTTAATTTTCTTTTGCAGGCTTTTGCCAAAATCTTAAAAACCCGTACAGCCCGACTCATCGTTGTCGGCTCTTTTAAAAAAAACGGCACCGTCGAAACACTCATCAGAGATCTGGGTATTGGAGAATATGTCTCTTTCACAGGCCGGATCGACCACGACGAGTTTGTGCGGCAATACGCCCGGGCCGCTGTTGCCGTGGTACCCTCGGTGTATGAAGGCTTCGGCCTTCCGGCCGGTGAGGCCATGGCCTGCGGCCTTCCGGTGGTCTGCACCACCGGCGGCGCGCTGCCCGAGGTAGTGGGTGATGCCGGTATCCTGGTACCGCCGGCCGATTCTGAAGCGCTGGCCGACTCCATCACAAGGCTTCTCGACAATCCGGAGCAGGCCGCCAAAATCGGGCGTGCCGGCCGAATGCGGGTGCACAAGCACTTCACCTGGAAAAGGGCGGCGGAAATGACCGTTGAGGCTTACCGGGAGGCTATCCGTGATTACCGTCGACTTTAACAGGCTTGCATTACAACCCGGCGGCCGCATTCTCGATATCGGCTGCGGATCAGGACGCCACACCTGCGCCGCCCTGCAGTTTAAAAATGTGCTCGCCGTGGGAGTGGATATTAACTTTGATGATGTTAAAGAAGCCA
>JAQBHK010000189.1:0-3348 GCA_032127815.1 Desulfobacterales bacterium | reverse complement strand
GGCTGCAGACAGCTATACTTATTATGTCACCACCAAAGGAGGTGACACCCTAACAGGGACTGTGAATTTACCCGGTACGGTTGAACTTCCTTTTGTGGATTCCGCTACCATGGCGTTTGAATGGGAAGCAGACGGCGATCTGAAGCTGTCATGGACAAATCCGACAGGCCCACCCTCCTATAACTCTGTGAGAGTTGAGTTGTATGTAAATGATTATGATTTTCTGCTAATGCTCGAGTTGCCGTCCAATATTGATGATATGACCATACCGAGTGCGATGATCCGGAGGCTAACGGCCCAAAAATATCCAACGACCGGTCCGGTCAAGTGGAGGGTGGCAACCCGTGCAAATAACTTTGATGGCAATAACCATGCCCGGGGATATTCCAATACCGTTGAGATCCCCTGGACGGATTAGGGGGCTGGCGGGGTGATGAAAATTACCTCGCAAATTGGTTTATTTTGTCCTTGAAAAACCCGGTCCTCTGGGCCCGGATCTTTACTGTTTGTTTGCAAGCGGGTGCTGTGCACCCGCTTGCAAGAGCAAGGTTTGAAGCACCTGCGTGCTTTTGACTTAAGAGCCATGTTTTAGGCAATTTTCACCTTCTCAGGGCAGATCTTCTAAAGCCAACATATGAAAAGATTGCACATTGTAAAAATTTCCTTGATTTCGATTATACTCCTAACTGTAGGTATGACGTTATTGCTGTTGGTGCAAAAGAAAACACCTCCGGATACGCCCAATGCCTTAATCAAAAAAGACTATCGAGAACCATTAAAGATAATGGGCCTTAAGCAACGCACTTATAACAAAGGGAAGCTGACAAGTCTGGTGGAGGCTGATGAATTTAAGGTCAGGCCCAAAAAGCTACACTTTCTTTTCAATATGAGTCCAATTATTAATATAAGACCCATTTTCAACATAAGGCCTTTTAATGAAGCAATCCTCAACAATGCCAAATATGAAGTTTATTTATATCCGGATAGTTCCACAGAGACAGGATTGCTTTTTAATGAAAAAAACATGTTGTCATCCGATTTGAAAGGAATGGGTATTATTACACGTGTTTTGATAGAAAATTTTATTATGGACATATACAAGGACGATATTCTTAGCTTAGTGGTTGAAGCTGACAAAGCCCGTATTCATATTCGAAAGAAAGAAGCAAAATTAATAAATGCTACTATAAAGGACATGTCATCCCAAAAGCATATCACGAGCAGGCTTATTATCTGGAATGAAAAAGAAAAAGTTTTCAAGATTCCAGGGCCATACATCGCTGTGACCCCCAAGGGAAAAGCCACCGGAACGGGAATTAAACTGGATTTAAACTTTAATGCAACCCCTTTTTTCTATAGGCCTCATAGGCATCAATCATAATCTTCACCCAGAAACTGGACATCACGTTTATACCGAAATAGCGACTACAACTGACGTAACTCTTTAGTCAAATCTGTTGACAAGCCCTTTCCCATGAGAGATTATCCTCAAAAACAACTTAAAACTATCATCACTTTTTCTTCTTATAGGAATTGATGTATGTATCAGTCCTGCAGACTAACAATATTATTTACTATATTATTAGTTTCATTACCAGATTTGGCGATTCCGGCATTCCTGACATCAGGTCAATTATTTAATATTACCGCCGCACAAGAGGCATTGTTAAAACAGGAGCCCGGTATAGATATCCTCCCATATCAAACTCAAGGAATTAGCAAGGATTCTATTGAGCCTCAATTGCCCGCCAAACATTATCAAGCAGCCGGAGATGAGTCTCTGTACAGTGATCAAAAAAATATGACCGCAGATCTGAAAGTTGTAGATACAATCCAAGAAACCAAAACTAAAGCTTATGTTGAGAATGAGCCTTCGAACCTAAACCAGATGAAAGATAAAAAATCTGGAATAGAAACTGAATTTATCCTTAGCATGGGCTATAGTGTTGATGATATTGACTGGAATATTGCGGGCAAGACCCTTCTGGGGAACTATGTAAATGTTCTGTCTGAATTGACTTGGAATGATATAGAAATTTTCCAGCTGGAATTGCGCAGCAAGACAATCTTGCGCAACGTTTTTTATTTGCGAGGCTCACTGGGGTATGGTTGGATTCTCGCCGGAAACAACCAGGATTCGGATTACCTGGGGAATAACCGCACCCTCGAATATTCTCGCTCAAATTCCAGCACTGATGATGATAAAGTATTGGATGCATCTCTGGGGCTTGGTTATCAATTTAGTTTTGGGTTTGAGAATCTTGGGGTTACGCCACTTATAGGCTATTCATATCATCAACAAAACCTGACAATGACAAATGGGAATCAAACAGTCGCTTCAATATATACCTCTCCCGTTGGGCCGATTGAAGGTTTAGGTAGTACTTATAATGCCGACTGGAACGGACCCTGGATTGGTTTAGACATAAACTACAAGTTCGATAAAAAACATACCCTTTATGCTGAAGTGGAATACCACAGGGCTGATTACTATGCCGAAGCAAATTGGAATCTTAGGACTGATTTGGACCATCCGAAAAGCTTTGAACATACTGCAGATGGTAACGGTATTGTGCTATCGCTGGGCGGGAGCACTTCTTTTAAGAAACAATGGACGCTGAACATAAACCTTGACTATCAAAAATGGTCCACGAACACTGGTACTGACAGAGTTTTTGTTTCAAACGGTTCGATCCTTGAAACGCCCTTGAATGAGGTAAATTGGCAATCCTATGCCGTTATGATGGGCGTCGCCTATCATTTTTAAATAAAGGCAAATCAATTTAAACCAAAATAAGCGTGAGAGTAACAGAGATGAGCTTTATATCAAAATTGAATCGATTATCGGGTAAATTAAAGCTTGCAATAGTTCTATCCGTTCTTTGGTTTTTGTTTTGGGTTATTGCTGGTTGGGAAGGGGGAAAAAAAATTGCAGGTTTGGCATTTGGAGGAACCCCTCTTGTTATCGCTTGGGGGTTTTGGTGGATGACAGTTCAGCCACAAAAAGATGCCGATCGTATGGATAACATGCAAGACTTTCTCAATGACGGTACTTCTGGAAAGAGGGAATTTGCCAGATTAGTCTATCCAACTACCAATAGACCCACTCTAAAATATAAAGATCATGAGCTGGAAATTATAGATATTTCTGAAAAAGGACTTAAACTCTTAAACGATAGTCAAATAGACCTTGGTCAGTTGATACATGGAGAGGCGATCTTGTTAAGTGGTCGATCAATACACGTAGATGGGGTAATCTCCTGGAGCCTCAACAACGAAATTGGCTTGCTTATGGCTCTTATACCAAGTTCAATTATAGCTGAAGAAAGACGTGCTCTTTCCTGAAAA
>JAQBHK010000188.1:0-4762 GCA_032127815.1 Desulfobacterales bacterium | reverse complement strand
TTATTCGATAATTTCGCTGACCACGCCGGCGCCGACGGTCCGGCCGCCTTCCCTGATGGCAAATCTGAGCTCTTTTTCCATCGCGATCGGCGTTATAAGCTCACCTGTAATTGTCACATTGTCGCCGGGCATGATCATCTCCACGCCTTCCGGAAGCATCAAATTCCCGGTAACATCCGTCGTGCGAAAATAAAACTGCGGCCGATAACCGCTGAAAAACGGCGTGTGCCGACCACCCTCCTCCTTGCTCAATATATATACCTCGGCTTTAAACTTGGTATGAGGTTGAATCGAACCCGGCACTGCCACCACCTGACCGCGTTCAACTTCATCACGCTTGGTGCCACGCAGCAATACACCTACATTATCGCCGGCCTGACCCTCATCCAAAATCTTGCGGAACATCTCAACTCCCGTACAAACCGTCTTGATCGTCGGACGAATACCAACAATCTCGATATTGTCACCAATGTGAATAATACCGCGCTCAACACGACCGGTCACCACCGTACCACGACCCGATATGCTGAAAACATCCTCTATCGGCAACAAAAACGGCTTGTCTATATCACGCTGCGGCTGCGGAAAATACGAATCAATCGCATCCATTAACTCAAAAATACAAACAGCCTCGGCACTGTTAACATCATCACTCTCCAAAGCCTTCAAGGCACTCCCACGAATGATCGGCGTGTCATCTCCGGGAAACTCATACTTGTCCAACAACTCCCGAAGCTCCAACTCCACCAACTCTATAAGCTCCTCATCATCCACCATATCGCACTTGTTCAAAAATACAACAATATGCGGAACGCCTACCTGACGCGCCAATAAAATGTGCTCCCGGGTCTGAGGCATGGGACCGTCATCAGCACCCACCACCAATATGGCGCCGTCCATCTGAGCAGCTCCCGTAATCATGTTCTTGATGTAATCAGCATGACCCGGACAATCCACATGAGCATAATGACGAGCCGCTGTCGAATACTCAACATGGGCCGTTGCTATGGTGATGCCACGCTCCTTCTCTTCAGGGGCCTTGTCTATCTCATCAAAAGGAACATAGTCCGCCAAACCTTTGAAGCCCATATGCTTGGTGATCGCTGCCGTCAAGGTCGTCTTACCATGATCTATATGACCAATCGTGCCCACATTAACATGCGGCTTGGTCCTCTCAAACTTTGCCTTCGCCATCTTCCTCCTCCCTGTTTTATTAATTTAATTTTTTAAGCCGAGAATCCTTGTTCAACCTCTATCAGGCCGCTCAACACCGCTACGTTCATGGCCGCCTGCCGACAATAAATAATGAAATGGAGCCCACGACCGGAATCGAACCGGTGAACCTCTTCCTTACCAAGGAAGCGCTCTACCTACTGAGCTACGTGGGCAAAGTAAATACCCGGGAACTTCTACATCCCCAACACGAAAAATTAAATCAAACAGCTTGAAAACCTTTAAGGCTGTGAATGTTGAGTTTGGAGCGGGAGACGAGACTCGAACTCGCGACATTCAGCTTGGAAGGCTGAAGCTCTACCAACTGAGCTACTCCCGCGCAAACCAACCTATGATGAATTCGTAAAAAATCGAATTCATCAGTTGTTTGGTGTTCAATATTTTGTGTTTTGTTTAAAATATGTCGATATGCCAGCTTGTTAAAGGGCCAAACACTAAACATCAAATACAAAACACTCCCGTAAAAAATCGCTTTTTTAACTTTTTACAAGGGTATTAACCTATAGTAATCCTTTAATAACCATATTAAAGAGATAACATTTTTCCTCAAAAAGCGCAGTAAGAGTCATGCAGGAAGCCATGTAGTTATAATTGATCCCGATATACAAACCGAAATCTCCTACATACGACTTACTTTGAGGCTGGTGGTGGGGGGAGGATTTGAACCTCCGAAGGCTTCGCCGACAGATTTACAGTCTGTTCCCTTTGACCACTCGGGAACCCCACCAGTGTGATATATGGAAACATGGAGCCAGAGACAGGAGTTGAACCCGCGACGTCCTCATTACAAGTGAGGTGCTCTACCAACTGAGCTACTCTGGCAGCTCTCCTTAAAGTTATGTAATTATAATGTTTATGATTTACAAACAGGTCTTCCTCTTAGATATAACCTCTGTATCTAACTATCTTTAAAATAAATATCAACCTCTATTTTTATCAATTAGACCTAAATATTTCTAGATATGCCCACTTTTTCCCTGTTTTTTGTATGATATCGTTTCTTTTTATTGTTTTTATCCAAGTTGAATCAAAACTCATTTTGGGATTATCCGCTGTTTGTTATCTTTTATTGGTTTTAAATGCAAGATAAACAAAATTATATGTCGCAGACCTAGGTTGAGAGGTTCAACGTTCCGGGTTGATGAGCCTTACCAGGCTCAATTCAAAAGAGTTACGCCATAATAGAGGCGGCAAGCAATTCTCACCCAATGGATGCAAGAAATCAATCCTAACATTGAGTTGTAACGTTAATTAATTTCAAGATGTTATAACCTTTAAACCTAGAACCCTGAACCTAAAACCGATCTGTTTAGGTTAGAGATACAGAATGGTAGCTGATGTTCTCTCAAGTAACGAATAACGAACAACAAATAACTTCCAGTTGAGCCTTATCGTTTATCGATATACTAATTGCCGCTGCGCCATACCTGTATATGGTATACTCTGCAATTGACAAATACAATATCCTGTGATAGAAGACTTCACAACAATTAAAGGCTGTATGCCTAAACTCTTTTTTCCGATTATAGCCAATCTGTTTTTGAAAGGAAGCCGATTTGAGAGGTTTACCTATTTTTTTTCTGACCGTTATGCTGCTTTTACTGTCGAACGGATGCGTGCAGTCCTTACAGTCTGTATATAAACCACCCGTAGCCAAGGATGGTAATAATGTACAGTCTGAAAACGATGTTGCGCCAGTAACGGAATCATCCCAAGAAACCGAATCACAAAACAAGCAACCCTCACAGTCTGATGCTCCTCTGGAAGCAGACAACAGCGCAGTTTCCGAACAAAATGGTATTGTAAAGTCTACAGACAATACAAAAGAGCTTCCTGGTCAAGCAACATCGATCCAGCCCGTTCTGGATGAAGCGCTCGATTTCTGCCGAGTATCTCAGGATTTCTGGCAAAAAGGAGAACTTGAAAGCGCCTTGGAAGCCCTGGATCAGGCATACTCTCTAATCTTGAAAACCGATACGCTTGACGACCCCAAGCTAATCCAGCAGAAAGAAGATCTGCGTTTTATGATCTCAAAACGTATCCTTGAGATTTACGCATCCCGCAATATTGTCGTCAGTGGAAACCATAACGCCATTCCTATGGTGATGAATAAACACGTCCAGGCCGAAATCGACCGCTTTACCAAAAACAGTGAAAAAAGTTTTTTCATTGCATCGTATAAACGCTCCGGCAGATATCGCCCCATGATCGTTTCAGCTCTGAAAAAAGCCGGTCTTCCGGTTGAATTGTCCTGGCTGCCGCTGATCGAGAGCGGGTTCAAGGTTAATGCACTTTCAAGAGCTCGCGCCCTGGGTCTATGGCAATTTATTCCCTCAACCGGATACAAGTTCGGCCTTACACGCGATCAATTCATCGACGAACGCATTGATCCGGTTAAAGCAACCCGGGCCGCCATCTCTTATTTAAAGGAATTGCATCAAATTTTCGGAGACTGGTCCACCGTACTGGCAGGTTATAACTGTGGGGAAAACCAGGTTCTGCGAGTCATCCGGAGCCAGAACATCAATTATCTTGACAACTTCTGGGACTTATATGAGCGTCTTCCTATGGAAACCGCAAGGTATGTCCCCAGATTCTTGGCCACACTTCACATCATCAAAAATCTAAAAAAATACGGTTTCGATTCATTACCGTTCGATCCGCCCTGGGAATATGAAGTCGTATCAGTATCCAAACAGGTTCACTTGCGGGATGTTGCCCAAAAAATCGGCACAACCGAAACAATACTAAAGGAGCTGAATCCCGAACTCCGTTACTACATACTGCCCCAGGAAGAATACCCTTTGAGGATTCCACCGGGCAAAGGTAAAATACTTGTGGCGCAACTGGGAAAGATCCCCGTATCCTCCCCGCCCCAGCTTGCCTATATCTATCACCGAGTTAAACGCGGCGAGAGCCTTTCAACTATTGCTAAAAGATACCACACCAGTGTTAACAGCATCGCGCGAGCCAACAATATCAGCAAACGGCACTTTATCGTTGCCGGCAAGAAGCTAAAAATACCACGGAAAGGTACCGTCGTCTACAGATCTAAAAAATACGACGAACCCTTGGGCCACCCGCCGGTTCATATTGTAAAGAGCGGTGACTCACTCTGGATAATTGCCAAGCGATATGGTACAACCACCCAAAAAATTCAGGGGCTCAACAACCTGACAACCACAAAACTTTCCATCGGTCAGACCCTGAAAATCAACGGGGTCAAGGATGAACTTCCCGCCGGTGAGACATTAAAGACCTACGCGGTCAAACCCGGAGACAGCCCTTTTCATATCGCCCAGAGACATAATATGTCTCTGGAACGCTTCCTGCACATCAATCGCCTGACACCTAGAAGCAAAATATATCCGGGCCAGACACTATACGTGGAATAAAGAAACCTGGCCCAGAGAGGCTGTGTCAGAATATCAATTTTGGTTCTTTATCAAGGCAGGCGAAGATTTTAACCACAGGAATACTTTAAGTATTTTGAGGATTAAAATCTGAGCCTAACGCCGAGAAAGGGCCA
>JAQBHK010000187.1:0-4200 GCA_032127815.1 Desulfobacterales bacterium | reverse complement strand
AAAATCGAACATTTAAGAGGCATCGAGACCTATGCATTTAATAATTATCTCATTATTGACGATATAAGCTGCCGAAACCTTGAAATCCTGCAAAATATCCACACAGGTTCCAAAAGGGGAACACTTCTTGGTATCATCGACAAGACCGTTACCGCCATGGGAGGCCGGCTGCTGAAAAGATGGTTAAGGTATCCGCTATTGGACGTTGCCGAGATTAAGTCCCGGCATGAAGCCGTTAAAGAGATCAAGGACCACATTCAGATCCGCAAAAATATCACCGAGAGCCTTACGTCGGTGTATGACCTCCAGCGCCTCGGGAGTAAAATATCAATGGGGCATTCAAATGCGAAAGATCTGATTGCCCTGAAGCGTTCCATCAACAGTTTTCCGGCTATATGGTCCAGGTTGCAGCAGCTTTCTTCGGCGCTTTTTCGATATGATGAAAAGCTTGATGATATTTATGCTCTGGCAGATTTGATTGAAAGGGCGATTCGTGAAGATGCACCGCTGACGATTCAAGAAGGGGGGATCATCAAGACCGGCTACAACGGGCAGCTCGATGAGCTAATCACCGTCAGCCGGGACGGCAAGGGTTGGCTTGCTAAGTTGGAGGCCTCAGAAAAGCAGACAACCGGAATCAACACGCTCAAGGTCAGGTTCAATAAGGTTTTTGGCTATTACATTGAGATACCGAAATCACGTTTCCGAGACGTGCCCTCCCATTATGTTCGCAAGCAGACGCTGGTGAATGCTGAGCGTTACATTACGGATGAGTTAAAGTCGTTTGAATCTAAAGTTTTGGGTGCTGAAGAGCAGAGGGCGGTTCTTGAATACAAGATATTCAATCAAATCAGACAAGAAATTGTAAACGCAAATGCCGATATCCAGCGGGTGGCTTCTTTTCTGGCCCGTCTGGACTGTTTGGTGAATTTGGCGGAAGTTGCCGACCAGAATAACTATTGCCGGCCGGAAATGAACCTTGACGGCCATATTCTGATAGAAGACGGGCGTCACCCGGTGGTGGAAAAAATGATTACGGCCGAACGGTTTGTTCCCAATTCCATCGAGGTTGACGATCATAAGAACCAGATACTTGTTATAACCGGTCCCAACATGGCCGGCAAATCAACTGTTCTGCGGCAGATAGCCCTTATGGTTTTGATGGCTCAGATGGGATCCTTTGTGCCTGCCGTCAAGGCTTCGATATCTGTTACCGACAGAATATTTACCCGTGTCGGTGCTCTGGACAACCTCTCCCAGGGACAGAGCACTTTTATGGTGGAGATGCAGGAAACCGCCAATATACTGCACAATGCTACCGGGAAAAGCCTGGTTATAATGGACGAAATCGGGAGGGGCACAAGTACTTTCGACGGTCTCAGTATTGCCTGGGCTGTGGCAGAGTATCTGCATGACTTCAAAGGTTTTGGGGTCAAAACTCTTTTTGCAACCCACTACCATGAATTGACCGAACTGGCTAAAAAAAAGCCCCGGGTAAAAAATTACAGTATTGCGGTCAAGGAATGGAATGATGAGATTATTTTTCTGCGAAAACTGGTTAAAGGCGGCACTAACCGAAGTTATGGAATACAGGTTGCGCGGTTGGCCGGTATTCCCGATCAGGTAATTCAAAGAGCCAAAAAAATACTTTATCATATAGAAAACAGTGAACAAGGGATTGCAGGCTCTACGGTTTTGGCAGCCGGTGAAGGGGTTGCCCCCAAGGCACAGGTGCAGCTTAATCTTTTTCGCAGGCCCGAGCATTTGGTCATCGAGAAGCTGCAAAAGCTTGACATCTCAAAAATGACGCCGCTGGAAGCGTTGAATTGCTTAAACGAGTTGCATGAAAAAGCCAAATTAAATTGATGTATTCTGTGCGAAAAAATATCAAAAAACTTAACACTATCTGTCTGTTTGCCTGCTGTCTGTTTGCCTGCTGTCTGCTGGCCGTGCTGTGGCCGCGGACACCATCGGCAGCTACATCAAGAGATATATACAACCAGGCTGAATCCTGTTATAAAAAACTGCGCAACAATTCCAAAAAACAGAAATACAGAGACCAGTGGCTGAAGTGCATCGACAAATTCGAAGAGGTTTACCGGCGTGATCCTTCAGGCCCCTGGGCTCCCGCAGGCCTGTACATGTCCGGAAAGCTTTATCAGCAGCTTTACAATCTTTCATTGAAGGAATCTGACAGAAAAGAGGCTCAAGACATTTTCGAGCGGATTATAAAACGTTTTCCGCAAAGCCAATATCGACCAAAGGCGGCGGATGCCATCAAAGCTTTTTCCAAAGCGCAACCCCCGCAAGACGTTGATATAAAAACGCATTTTTTGAGGCCAAGCCAGGCCAAAGATAAGTTTGTTGCCGCTGAAAGCTGTTACAACAAGCTTCAAAAAAGCTCTAAAAAGCAGAAATACAGGGACCAGTGGCTGCAGTGCATCGACAAGTTCCAGGCGGTCTACCGGCGTGATCCTGAAGGCCCCTGGGCTGCCGCGGGGCTGTATATGTCCGGTGAACTTTACCAGGAACTTTATAAGCGCTCATATAAAAAATCTGATAAACAAGAAGCTCTCGATCTTTTCGGGCGGATTGCAAAGCACTTTCCACACAGTCAATACCGCCAAAAGGCGGCCGATGGCATTGATTCTTTTTCCCGGGAAGAACCCCGCAAGGCCGCATCAGCAGAACCTAAGCCGCAAAAGATCGAAAAAAAGCCTGGGGTAGATAAGATCGCAGCGGAGATCGAGAAAGGTACTGTGGTGCAAGTTCCGGTTGTAAAGGATGACAAAATATCTGAAAATAGTAACGCATTGGTTCAGGGGCTGCGATTCTGGTCCAACCCCAGCTACACCCGTATCGTCATCGATGCTGACAGCGAAACGGATTTTGCACACAGGCTTCTTCAAAAAGATCCTTCCATTCATAAACCCCAGCGTTTATATATTGAACTTAATAACAGCCGGCTGGTGGAAGAACTCGATAAAACAATTCCGATTAACGATAACCTGCTCAGCAATGTGCGTGCCGGTCAGTACACAGCGGATACGGTTCGGGTTGTCGTCGATATCAAGTCTTTTAAAACCTATAAAATATTTTCCCTCAAGAATCCCTTCAGGATTGTTATCGATGTCTGGGGCAAGCAGCCGGAGCCGGCCCGGGTGGAGACTGGGACCGTATCAAAAGGTACCAAGCTTCCGCCCAGCGCCCTGGCAAAGCAGCTGGCCCTCGGCGTGAGCCGCATCGTTATCGATCCGGGACACGGGGGACGAGATTATGGGGCTCCCGGTTACTTAAAAGGTGTGCATGAAAAAGATATTGTCCTCAAGGTTGCCCGGCGGCTTGCCAAAAAGATCCGTGAAGAATTGAAATGCGAAGTTTTTCTGACGCGCAACAGTGACCGGTACCTTACTCTTGAAGAGCGCACAGCGATTGCCAATACCAAAAACGCAGATCTTTTCATATCGATCCATACGAATGCCGCCCGGGATCGAAGGGCATACGGTATCGAGACCTTTTTTTTAAACCTGGCAACGGATGAAGCTGCCATTATGGTCGCCGCCCGTGAAAATGCAACGTCAACTAAGAACATCAGCGATTTGCAGACGATTTTAAGCGATCTTATGCAAAATGCCAAAATCAATGAATCTAGCCGGCTGGCTGTTAATGTCCAGGAATCTTTACATAAGAGTTTGCGAAAAGACTACAGCCGGATAAAGGATAAGGGCGTCAAACAGGCACCGTTTTATGTGCTGCTGGGGGCCCAAATGCCGTCCATATTGATAGAAACCGCATTTATCAGCAACTCCAGAGAATGTAAAAGGTTGGTCAATACCAAGTATCAGGACCACATGAGCGCGGCCATCGTTGCAGGCATCCGCAGTTACATCAAGGAGACCAGCATGACGGCATTTATACAATCAAAGCCCCCCAAAGGCCCTAAAGGATAAAGATTGCATTGTTTTAGTTCCTTAATTGTGTCATTTATATTTTCTCTGCCAAACGGTTATAGCGATTCTCAAAATAGTGTTGGAGTTTCCGCCGCCGGATAATTTCGTTTAGATCGGCAAGAACTCGCAAATAAAAGCGCGTAAAAGCGAACATGGCTTTCGTGCTTTCGTGATAAGGTCGTTGCATTTATTTTTTTCGGTTATACGGGTCAAGGGGGTTAACTATGAAATACGAAAACATAATCTTTCA